>JAYTUR010000576.1:0-5770 GCA_043744475.1 Saprospiraceae bacterium
CATCAAATCCCTTCAATAAATGAAAAAACGATACCAATACCTCTCTTTCTACCTCATTTTTATCTTTTTCCAAACATCCTTCGGTCAAAATGCAATGCCACATTTGGCTAAAAAAGGCACGGCAACACAACTCATCGTTGATGGAAAACCATTTCTTATTTTGGGCGGTGAATTGGGTAATTCTACGGCAACGACCATGCAGAATATGCAACCCGTTTGGGCGAAGCTAAAAGCAATGAATCTGAACACCGTTTTAGTGCCTGTTTACTGGGAGTTGATAGAAGCGCAAGAGGGCAAATTTAATTTCACCTTGTATCAAAATTTGATAATTGAAGCCCGTAAAAATGACTTAAAAATCGTGTTCCTTTGGTTTGGCAGTTGGAAAAACAGTATGTCGAGTCATGCGCCCGCGTGGGTGAAGTTGAATCAAGAGAAATACCCCCGCGTCAAGGACAATACAGGCAGAAGTCAAGAGATTTTAAGCTCTTTTAGTGAAAATGTGCTACAAGCGGACTTAAAGGCTTTTGAAAAATTGATGCGTTTTATCAAGGATTTTGACAGTAAAAACCATACCGTTATCATGGTGCAAGTCGAAAATGAAATCGGTATGTTGCCTTCGGCGAGAGATTATCAAACCTTAGCAAATGAGGCATTTAAAAAAGCTGTACCAACCGAATTGATACAATATTTGCAAAAAAATAAGGACAAATTGGTGCCTGAATTTTTAGAAATATGGAAAACAAACGGCTATAAAACAGCAGGTAATTGGGAAGAAATCTTTGGCAAAAGTTTACAAACGGATGAAATTTTTATGGCGTGGTATTATGCCGTTTTTACCAATAAAATGACTGAGGGGGGTAAAACGGGGTACAATTTACCCATGTTCGTCAATGCCGCTCTGAATAGGGTAGGGCGTGAACCTGGGCAATACCCCAGCGCAGGACCTTTGCCGCATCTGACGGACATTTGGAAAGCCGCAGGAACAGCCATTGATTTCCTCGCACCCGACTTCTACAATCCTGATTTCAAACATTGGTGCGACCTTTATACACGGCAAGGCGACCCGCTTTTTGTTCCCGAACATGTCTTTGATAATACGGTTGCAGCCAAAGCTTTGTATGCTATTGGCAATTATGAAGCCTTAGGTTTTTCACCTTTTTCTATTGAATCAAAAGAAAAACCTCAACATGACCCCCTCAGTAAAATGTATGCTTTGATTAAAGAATTGACGCCTTTAATCGCTGAAAATCAAGGAAAAAGTGCCATAAAAGGCGTTTTATTATCAAAAAATAATCCCGAAACCATTGTGATAGTGGGCAAATACCAACTAACTTGTAAGCATGATTACACGTTGAGTTGGACATCGGGCGCACGAACCGAAGACTGGCAAACGACGAGTGCTATCATTATTCAAACAGGTGAAAATGAATTTTATGTGGCGGGTACGGGCTTCGTCATTACGTTTAAACATGAAGACGATAAAAACCTAAACGTTGGTTTATTAAAAGTAGATGAAGGCAAATTTGAGAACAATAAATGGACAGTTTTACGACATTTGAATGGTGACCAAACGCATCAAGGGCGGCATGTCAATATTCCTGTTGGGCAATTTGGTACGCAGAGAGTTGAAGTGTATTTGTATAAATAATGATTGATTTTGCGTATTTAAACGCCCTTTAAAAGTGATATTGCACACTTTAGAATCTTATTATTTTGAAATATTATTTTGGAATAGAAAAATTATGAAGAATTATATTTTGATTTTTATCAAAAAGTGTATCAATTTGAACAAATGGGGTTATAGTTAGAAGAATCAGTTTTTTTAACTTTGCATAAAGTTGAAAAAAGAAAAATATGAAAAATCAAGCAAAATACCTCGTTTTTAGCCTATTGCTTTTAGCATTTATGGGCAACGCACAAAGCGCTCTTTTACAAAATTTCCAAACACCACCCAATGCCGCAAAACCGCGTGTGTGGTGGCATTGGATGAATGGTAATATTACCAAAGACGGTATCCAGAAGGATTTGGATTGGATGAAACGGGTCGGTATCGGTGGTTTTCAAAATTTTGATGCCAACCTTTTTACGCCTGTTGTGGTGCCTAAAAAATTGGTGTTTATGACACTTGAATGGAAAGAGGCGTTCAAGTTCACAACCGAATTGGCAGTTAAAAGTGGTCTTGAAATGGCTATTGCGGGCTCTCCCGGTTGGAGTGTTACAGGTGGTCCGTGGGTAGAACCCAAAGATGCGATGAAAAAACTGGCTTGGTCAGAAACACTTGTTGAAGGTGGAAAAACATTCAGTGGAAAACTGCCACAACCACCCGACAATATCGGCAAGTTTCAAGATGTTGAAATTACTGAGGGGGGTATGTCAGGTGGGTTTGTTGGCAAACAACCGCATTTTTATCAAGATGCTTTTGTGGTCGCTTATCGCTTGGGTGATAATGAAAAACACCTCATGGACTTAAAACCCAAAATGAGTTTAAGTAGCGGCGATTTCGACCCAAAAGTTCTGTTAGACCATGATTTGAGCAGGACTTATTTAATCCCGCCTATGAAAGTCGGGGAAGATATGTGGATTCAATACGCTTTTGATGAACCACAAACCTTTAAAGCTTTTGCTGTTGCGGGTGCCAGTATAGACGCTTTGGCAGAATTTAACGGTGGTCCTCTAAACCGTTCTTTAAAAGTGAGTGATGATGGGGTAAATTTCAGAGAAATCACCAAAGTTTCGGGTAGTACTGTGCCATTCAATACAGTTGCCATACCACCGACTACGGCTAAGTTTTGGCGCATGTGTTTTGAAACATTACCACCTGCGTTTAGTCCTATGCTCGCCATGATGGGTATGCCCCCTAAAAAAGACCCCGATGGTGTGAATGTCGCAGAATTTGTCCTTTTTAATACGGCTCGGATTGATCAAGTGGAAGATAAAGCTGGGTTTTCGCCGTGGAAAGAGGATTCAAAGACACTCATTCAACCTACTTCTGATGCGCTAAATACTGAGGGGGTCATTGATTTGACTTCAAAAATGAAATCAGATGGCAGTTTGGAATGGCAAGTACCTACAGGCAATTGGATGATTTTGAGATTGGGTTATTCCTTAACAGGTCGTCAAAATCATCCCGCTTCGCCCGAAGCAACGGGTTTGGAAGTAGATAAATTGGATAAAAATGCCGTCAAACAATACATCAACACCTACCTCGATATGTACAAAAATGCCACTGGCGGCATGATGGGCGCTAAGGGTTTAACGCACATGATTTTGGACAGCTACGAAGCGGGTCACATGAATTGGACGAAGTCTTTTCCAGAAGAATTTCAAAAAAGACGCGGGTATTCTATTATAACGTGGATTCCTGCTTTAACAGGTCGTGTCGTGAAAAGTACGGAAGCCAGCGAAAAATTTCTTTGGGATTTTAGAAAAACCATTGGTGAATTGATTGCTGAAAGCCATTATGATGTGATTGGCGAAGAACTGCACAAACGCGGCATGAAACGCTACACCGAATCGCACGAAGGCGGACGCATTTACTTAGCCGATGGCATGGATGTGAAACGCAACGCCGATATTCCGATGGCTGCGATGTGGACACCTGGCAGTTTAGCGGGCGGCAATGATGAGGAAGTCCGCAGTGAAGCCGATATTAGAGAAGCGGCTTCGGTGGCGCATATCTACGGCAAAACTTTTGTGGCAGCTGAATCTATGACGGCTGTACAAAATGCGTTTAGTTGGCATCCTGAAAAATTGAAACGGACTGCCGACCTTGAATTGGCTTCGGGTTTGAATCGTTTTGTCATTCACACCTCGGTTCATCAACCTTTGGATGATAAAATGCCAGGTTTTTCGTTGGGACCATTTGGGCAATATTTTACACGTCAAGAAACTTGGTCAGGCGCAGGTGCTAAGGCATGGATGGACTATTTGGGCAGAAGTAGCTATCTTTTACAACAAGGCAAATTTGTCGCCGATGTGCTCTATTTTTATGGGGAAAACACCAATATCACATGGCAATTCAAGGAGAAACTGCCTAAAATACAAGGTTATGAATATGATTTTTGTAATGCAACGGCATTGAAGTTGATGAAGGTTGGAAACGGTAAAATTATTGCGCCAAATGGTGCTGCATACAGCCTTTTGATTTTAGATCAAAGTGCTAAACATATGACTTTACCTGTTTTGAAAAAACTAAGGGATTTGGTAAAAGCAGGGGCAAAAGTAGCAGGTGTTAAACCCGAAAAATCGCCCAGTTTGAGTGATAATGAAGGAGAATTTCAAGCTATTGTTGCTGAAATTTGGGGTAAAACTCAAAACTTGGCACTCGAAACGCAAAACTTCGCCGAAATACTGAGGGGGGCAAAAGTGCCAGAAGATGTCATCATTAAAAATGCCAAAGAGAAAATTCTCTATGTGCATCGTAAAACGGCTATTGAACATATCTACTGGTTAGATAATCGCAGTGCGAATACAAATGATGCCGAAATCAGTTTCAGAGTATCGGGTGCTGTGCCTGAATTATGGCATCCACAAACAGGTAAAAGGGAACACATCTCGTATGAAATCAAGGATGGACGAACGATAATTCCGCTATATTTTGAATCTTGGGAGGCATATTTTATTATTTTCAAAGAGAAATCCCATGTTTTAACCTATAAAAACCCATTTTAACGGAAACGCAAGTTGTAACCATCGCAAGTCCTTGGAAAGTGAGTTTTCAAGAGGGTAGAAGTGCCCCGCAAAGTGCGACATTTGACAAATTGACTTCATGGTCTGAAAATACTGATGGGGGTATCAAATACTTCTCGGGCACGGCAACATATCAGAATACCTTTACCATGCCAACTTTGGTACAAAGTGCAACCTATGAAATAGATTTAGGCGAAGTAAAAAACCTCGCAGAAGTGATTGTAAACGGTCAAAACATAGGTATTCTATGGAAAAAGCCTTTCAAAATAGATATTTCAAAAGCATTGAAAACAGGGCAAAACAGCCTTGAAATAAAGGTGACAAATACGTGGGTCAATCGCCTCATTGGTGATGCACAATCCGATGTGAAAACAAAAATCACGTTTACAATCATGCCGTTTTATAGGGGTCAAGAGCCGCTTTTACCTTCGGGTTTGTTGAGTGAAGTGAAAATCTATCAATTAAAATAAGCGCAATTAATACCGACGACGAAGTTTCAAACTTCGTCGTCGGTGATTTTGAATCACCCTATGACTTACAACATCAGTTATTTAGCTGTATCATCGCTCGGTGGCAATGCTCCTTTATCATCGCTGCTTTTCAAACCCAAAAAATTTTCAGATGAGACAACTGCTTTTTTAATATCCTGTTCTAAATTGCGCCTGGCGCGCCCGCCTGCTGCACCGCCTTTTATAGCGGCTTCGTGGTTTTCATTAAAGCCCTGTGCATCGGTTTCTACGGTAATAATTCGAGTGGCTTCTTCGCTCAAAGATGTTAAAATCAATTCTAAGCGAGTCATGTGGTCTCGTAGGTTTTCTTTTTGTAAACCTTTGAATTGGCTATGTTCGTTTGGTGTCAGTCCAAAAGTCCCTTTTGCAATAATCGCCGTTAAAATGCCGTATTCTTGTCCCTCTTTAACCCCTCTGTTTTTCCATTCATCGGTCAATTCGTTTCGTGTCGTGATGGACTGGATGCGGTCTTTTATCCATTTGTCGTCGTGTCCTTTTGCTCTGTAAATTTCTGCCATGCGTTCAAAAGACAATTCAGGGTTTTCGGCTTCATCAATGGCTTGTTTGCCCAA
>JAYTUR010000577.1:0-5751 GCA_043744475.1 Saprospiraceae bacterium
AGACACCATTTCAAGGCTTGAAATTGGTAAAATGACGCTCCATATTCAGGTTTTTGACATTGAAAACTTAGCCATTGAAGTGTTTGAAGACATGGAATTACGGGCAAAATCTAAAAATGTTAAATTAACCTTTAAGGAAGGTGCCAATCACGGCTTTCGGGTTCGAGGAGATAGAGAACAAGTGCGCCAAGTGCTGACCAATTTGATAGGTAATTCCATCAAATATGGTAAGACAAATGGGCAAACAAAAGTCAGTTTTTACGATATGGATCAACTCGTTTTGATTGAAGTTTCTGATAATGGTATTGGTATTGCCAGACAACATTTAAAACACCTTTTTGACCGTTTTTATCGCGTTGACAAAAGCCGTTCACGTGATGTGGGTGGCACAGGTTTAGGTCTCGCCATCGTTAAACACATTGTTGAAGCACATAATCAAACGGTTCATGTGCGTTCTACTGAGGGGGTCGGTTCAACATTTGGTTTTACTTTGGAAAAGGTGAAAGGCGGAGCGTCTAGCAGCGTTTTACAGATATAATTTAATGGTGAATAGTATAAAACATCGTTTTTTAATTATTTATGCTATCACCATTCATCACTAATTAGGTATCAACTTCAAACAAACAGGCGACGACACTTTAATCTCTTTCCCCGTTGCCGTCAACTTTCCTGTCTTTTTATTGCGTTTAAAAATTGTGATATTGTCGCTGTCTTGATTGGCAACCAGTACAAAACGACCTGTTGGGTCTATCGCAAAGTTGCGCGGCGTTTTGCCATTGACAGGTTGATAGCCTACTAAAGTCAATTGTCCTGTTTTTTTATTAATTTTAAAAATGGACAAACTTTCATGCGCTCTGTTAGAGCCATATAAGAATTTGCCGTCAGGCGAAATATGAATATCGGCATCCCATTTAAGTCCTTTGTAATCATCTGGCAATGTATAGATGGTTTGAAAAGGCGTTAAAACACCATTTTTATAATTAAAACCCATGATTGTGGCATCTAATTCTTGGATGCTGTATGCAAACTTGCCGTTTGGATGAAAAGTAAAATGTCGTGGACCTGCACCCGCAACTGTTTGGGTAAAGGGCGGTACCCCCTCAGTAAGATGACCATTTTTAGCATCAAAACGATACGTCATAATCTTATCCGTTCCCAAGTCAGGCGCAAAAATATATTGATTATCAGGCGTAATATTCACAGAATGGATATGCGACTTGTCTTGACGCGTCGGATTGATGCTTTTTCCTTCCAATTGAATCGTTTGAGCCAATTCTCCAAGCGTTCCTTCGGTTTCTACTGGCAATACACTGATGCTGCTACTGAAATAATTAGCAACAAAAAGCCATTTACCCGTCTTATCGAGTTCCAAATGTGTTGCACCTAAGCCGCTGCCTAAGGATTGCGTGTTCAATAATTTCAAAAAATGCGTTTGTTTATCAATCGCAAAGGCATGAACAGAATCGCCTTTTTTGCTGCCACCCGAATACAAAAAACGATGGTCGGGTGAAATCGCCAAAAAGGAAGGATTGTCAATACCCTTTGCGATACTGAGGGGGGTAAAGTCGCCTGTTTTTGAATTGAATTGATAAATATAAATGCCTTCGCTCGTCTTGCGGGTGTATGTACCTACGTAGAGGGTGTAATTCGCACTTTGAGCAATAATACTCCCATTTATAAGGCATAATAAAGCGATGAAGAGGGTTTGTTTGATGTTTTTCATTTTAAAATGACTGTTTTAATACTGGTTGAACAAACGTTAGGGATATTTTTAAAATTTCCCTAACGTGAACAAGAGTTGGCGACAATAAATAGTCATCAGGCGCATAAACTATTCAATTTCAATGATTTATTAAAAATGAAAGTGGCGATTACTTAAAACGAACCACTTAACGCGAGCGTAAACAACGCTGTTTTCTATCCTTTTTTTCCAATATACCGTTCAAAAAACTCATAAATGCGTAGCATACGGTCAATCCGTTGGCGTACATTGCCAGCACGAGAGAGTTCATGCGTTGCACCGGGCATTCTCACGTATTCCACCTCTTTGTTGAGAATTTTCATAGACTTATACATCATTTCTGATTGAATAGGGCCTGTACGCAAGTCATTTTCACCGTGTTTAATGAGCAGCGGCGTTTGAATGTTTTTGACAAAAGTATAAGGTGAATTGCTGATTAAAACCTTTTCAATGCCATCATTCCAAGGCAAATTGAAGTAAGAAGGAATTAAACGCCACGCATTGCCTTCGCCTAAGAAAGTTGTCAAATCATACACGCCTCGTTGGGCAAATGCGGCTTTAAATCGGTTGTCATGCCCGACAATCCAAGCTGTCAAATAACCTGCATACGAGCCGCCTGTGAGGACTTGTCGTGGCGGATCTACCCAAGGCAATTTCAAAGCTTCTGATTCAGCGCTCAACACATCTTCTGTGGGTCCTGTTCCCCAATCTTTGATATTAGAACGTTGAAAATCAATGCCATAACCACCCGAACCACGCGGATTGGCATATACAATGCCGTAACCTTGCGCGCAAAAGTACTGAAACTCATGCCACATCGAAAATTCACCCGGTCCCCACATGGCAGTTGGACCTCCGTGCATATTCAGCAGCAAAGGATACTTCTTTGAAGCGTCAAAATTGGTCGGTTTCATAATCCAATACTCAATTTTTTGACCTTTTGAATTGGTCAATGTATGCTTTTCAGGGAAACTCAAAGCCTTCGTTTTGACCCAATCGTTGTGATTCGTGATTTGAAGAGGATTTTTCATTTGCATATCCGCCACATAGACTTCTTCTGGATTAGCGACTTCTGTTTTAGCATAAACAATCTTGTCGTTCGTCACATCAAAACTCAAAATACCAGACTCATAATCCGTTAATTGTTCCAATTTACCATTCGAGGTATCAAAACGATAAATTGGTTGACCACCATTAGAGGGTGCTGTGAAAAAAATGTATTTATTATCCTTTGACCAAGCGATAGAAGCCACGGAACGGTCGAAATTGATGCGTTGGGCATTGCCACCGTCCGCATTGGCGAGATAAATATCAGCAAAATTGACCCCCTCAGTAGGAGACTTAAAAAAGACCATTTTCTTATTGTCGGGTGAAAAAACAGCGCCATTGAAATTCATCCCTTTTTCGCCCAGCAATTGCTTTTTATTTGAGCCATCGGCGTTAACTGTAAAAACGCCATTGGCTAATTCACGGTCAGGATTCTTTTGTGCATCTAAATCACTGTACAAAACGAGACGATTATCTAAAAGCCAATTGCCGCCATTGTAACTGGCGAAACCAGAAGTAATGGGCGTAGCTTTTGCACCTTCTTTTGCATCAATGACAAAGATGTGTGTGAAGTTCATCTCAGGTTGCGTGGTTGCTTCGCCTTGAAAATTCAAGCGATTAAAGACTTTTGCTTTTTTGTCTTCTTCATCTTTGAACAAATAAGCCCGTATTTCGTCAATATTTCCGTCAGGGTTGGGCTTTACGTCTTTCAAGGCTTTCAAATAATCATTGTTTTTAAAACCGGGTTTTTCCATCGAGAACAACGGAACGCCTTTATTGGGATTCAAAACAGAATCTTTTAGCAACTCATTGAAACTAAGGGTGACACTAAAGGAAATCTTTGAACCATCTTTTGACCAATTGGGATTGGAAGCACCATATTTTTGGTCTGTGAGTTGAAATGCCTCACCACCTTCCAGCGGCATGACAAAAATTTGCGATTTTCCTTTAACATTCCTTGAAAAAGCTATCTGTTTTGAGTTAGGTGACCAAACGGCAGCACTCACACTTTCCGCCCCGCGTGTCATTTGCCGCACAGTTTTGAAGTCAGTGATGAATAAATGCGAACGGTAATCGTATTCGAGTTTATTTTCTTCGTTTTGTTCCATTGTTTTGACCAAATAAACCGCGTATTTGCTATCTGGAGAGGCAGTTATATTGGAAATTTGCTTGACTTTAGTCATGTCTGTGACCAAAACTTTCTCTTTGCCATTTTGGGCAAAAGAAATATGAACTACGAAAAGGAAGAAAAGTAAAAAGTTTTTCATTTTAAGACTATTGAGTTGATTTATGATTGATTTTGACATTGCCACGAATGTCTTGAATAAAATGGACTTGCTTAGGGTTTTTGGAAGATTTTAGCTAAAAATACTGAGTACTTATGGCTGTCGGGTTGTTTTGTGCATACCTTTTGGAAAGTTTTGAACTTTCCAAAAGGTGTATGTGTGGGAAAAATGATTAAATTGCGGTTATTTTAAAACAAATACATGAAGCAAAAACATCAGCTAAGATTCATTTTCCTATTTGTATTAATAGGCATATCTAAAATTGTAAAAGCAGACGATTTTAGGATATTGAATAAAGAAAGAGAAGCCCTCCAATGCCGAATTGATTTAACTTTTCGCGCCCAGAACGAAATATTGATTTCGACATACATCATTCGAGCGGATGAAGTTGGATTGGGTTTGCTGCAAATGATGATTGATAAAGCGGCAAAAGGTGTGAAAGTCAAACTAATTTTAGATGCTTTAGGCAATGATTTACCGCTTGAATTGCTTAACTATTTGATTGAAAAGAAAATTGACATTCACCTTTTTAACAAAGCACGGCTGTTTCAATTGCATACTTTAACAAACAGAATGCACGAAAAAGTGTTTATCAGCGATAATCTAAACCTCATTGTCGGTGGTAGAAATCTGTCCAGTGATTATTTCAAAATTGACTCCACAGGTAATTTTTTAGATACGGAATTATATGCCCAAAGTAAACAGGTGTCTGACGAATTACGGACTCATTTTTTTACGATGTGGCGTAAACGGTCTTTGACAAAAAAGCCATCAAAAGTTCATCTGACTGATGAGATGCGCGCCGAATGGAAAAGCCGATTGACAGACGGATACACTCAAATGTTGAAAAAAGGTAAAGTACAACCCAATTCACCGATTAATTGGAATGCCCTCACATCAACGGCAAAAGTGTATGCCACTTATGACAATTTCGTCCCCGATAGTAACCTGACGACGATTATTCCGGCTGTTAAAAAAAATCTCAAAGGCACGTATCAATTGATTGCTCTTTTGGATTCTGCTAAAACGTCTATTGATTTCAAAAACCCATATTTTCATCCAACTAAGCTTTGGAGGACCGCTATTAAAAACGCTATCAGTCGAGGTGTCAAAGTTCGGCTATTCACTAATTCGGAATGTACAAACGATGTGCTTTTAATGCAAGCTGTTTATCGTCGGTCAAGACCGAAATATCTAAAAATGGGTGTACAGATATGGGAATATGATGGCAAAGAACATTTACACACTAAATCCATCATTATTGATTCAGCTATAACGGTTATTGGTAGTTACAATATTCATATTGTTTCCCAAAAAAACAACTCTGAAGTATGTTTGTGGGTAAAAGACAAAAAATTTGGGTTACAAAACATTCATTACATGGATAACAATTTAGCATCTGCCAAATGTATTGAAGCAACTAAACGAAACTTGACAAATAGGCATTTTGTTAAAAATCCCAATTGTCCTAAAAAGACATTTAAGTATTGTCTGTATGTCCATTTGTTTGCACCTATTATGAGTTTGTTTATGTAAAATGCCCCCCTCAGTATAACTGTCCAAAAGTTATCAACTTTGGAAAGTTATAAAAGGTTTTCCTGTAAAAACAAAAATCTTTAAGTATCAGCCACGCACTGTTTCTCGCTTCGCTCGAAAAGCGTACAAAGGAGTTTTTTT
>JAYTUR010000578.1:0-1485 GCA_043744475.1 Saprospiraceae bacterium
CAACATCGTTCTTTTTCACTTCAAAATGCCAGTCGTCTTTGTTACTACCTTCTTTAGTTTTTCCGGTCATGGTAATTGTTGCATCGGCTGTAGTTACAAAGCCTTCCACAACATATTTTCCTTCGGCAATAAAATGTCCTCCTTGGAGCGTGATGGTGGCTCCTGTGCCTACAAAGGCACCATTCAAATTCCATTTGATGATTTCGTTTTCTGCACCCGTTAAATTTCCTGTGGTTTTATACTGTGTTTGTGCTGTGAACGTCATGGGAGTTTCAGGTCTCACAACTTGTGCTGCATTCGTGATGCTCATCACAGACAAACTCTCAGTCACGGCTTCGAAAACTTGTTTGTCAATCGCACCATCTTCATGCGTATATTCCGCAACAACTGCGTATTTTGCTCCTGTATTGTGAGGAACAAACATAAAACTAGTGCCTGTTTGCGAACCCATATCTTGCAGAACATTTCCCAAACCATCTGTTAAATACATTCTGATGCGTTCTATTTCTTGGGCATTTGGTGCTAACACAAATGTGGCTTTGAAGGTGGCTGGAAAATCTTTTCGCAATCGATGCTCTTTTACTTTATCTCTTGTAAAGGTATCGCCATCGATAGTTTGTAGCGTTTTACCTTTCAGTTTGTTGACAATAACTTCAACCTCCAAGGTGTGTTTTTCTTCGTTTTCTTTGAGGGCTTTTTTGTCGGCATTCTTTTCTGCTTTGGTATCGTCTGCTTCGGGTGTAATGGGCACACCATAGGCCTCGATTTTGTAATTTCCAACGGCCAAAAACTTACATTCAAATGCTGTTCCTTTTCGTTCCACGCCTTGTATTTTTGCACCCTTGTCATCGTACATCGCCCAAGAAGTCAAATCGGCATTTCCTTTTTTAATTTTTGCAACAAAACTGCCTTCTTCGTCTTTTCGCAAAATTATTTTTTCGACTTTTTTATCAACATCTGATGCTACTGGTTTGTAGTTCGGTCGATCACTAATGGTTTTGAGTGTGATATTTTCTATAATAGGGTAGGCGGGAGCCAATTTGGGTTTATAGACGGCGGGGTTAATGAGCATTTGTTCGGCATCGTTAGAATTTTCCGAATGTTCATTACTTACACTATTTTTTTGTCCGTGTTTCTTGATAGTAATTTTGCCACCAGTCATGCACTGCAACGTCGATATTTCTGTCAGAACCGTTTTGCCTTGAACTTTCTTTTTTTCATAGGTCTTTTCCCATTTTGGAGCAAATGCTGGAGCGCAAGGCAAATTGCCACCACTTGAGGGTTTCAAAGTACATTTGCCGTAGGTTACTGCTGGAGGATCCATGGTTGTATCGGCTTCGGTCACTGCAAGTTTATCACCGTTGATGAGGTGTTTGGTGTGCGAGGTTACTACAATTTTTGCTGTCTTGGTTGGGTCTTCGGCTTTGTCACAAACGCAAGTTCCACCTTTCACCACAAAATATTTACCATCGTGCGGACCTTTTT
>JAYTUR010000579.1:0-5686 GCA_043744475.1 Saprospiraceae bacterium
GAAAATAAAACCTTATTTTTGTTAAAAATTAGAAAATATGTCAGCAGCAACCAGTCTTTTATTACCTAAGAAAAAAGCGATAGTGCCACGCTATATTTCCATCGAAGAATACTTTCGAGCTGAAGAAAAATCGCTTTATAAAAACGAATATCACGACGGTATCATTGTAAAAAGGACAGGAGCATTATTACCATATAATAGATTAGCGAGTAGAACAATTGCTTATCTCACTTTTTTTGTTGAAGAAAATGACTATGATTTCATTGTTAGCAACAGCGATACAAAAATTCGGATTGACGCTTTCAATAAGGTTGTTTATCCCGATGCTGTTGTGATTTGTGAAAAACCAGAGTATTATGATGGACGGGAAGATACTATTACGAACCCCACAGCGGTGGTTGAGGTACTTTCGAAATCAACAAAGAACCATGATAGTAATTTGAAATTTGATATGTACCGCACGTTGCCGAGTTTCAAAGAGTATGTTTTGATACATCAAGACCGCAAACGGGTTTCTGTTTATTCAAAACAACCGAATAATGTTTGGCATTTGATGGATTATGATGGCGATGATGCTGTTGCAATTTTGCACAATGTGAATGAGTGTCCTCTGCCTTTAAAACGTCTATATCATAAATTAGATGAGAAATAAGAAATCACGCCCTCATTATTTATATATATTTTTAAACTTAAAAAACCTAAACTTGTGAAACAAACAAAATGAAAGTACCCAACTATGAGCAAGCAGTTATTCCGAAGGAGAAATTAATTGATTATTTGCTTAATTTTGACCATCAAGATGGTAAAAGTAAGGCTCTCTTTTATCAAAAATTTGGTTTTGAAAGACCTAATTACATAGAATTGATTGAACTGCTAAAACGAATAATTGCCGAAAACGATTTTGATAGTTGTATTGAAACACCTTTTGGTAAAAAATATATTGTTTATGGTTATTTAAATTCAAAACGACAACCTAGACCTATGTTGAAAACGGTTTGGCAAATAAGTAAAAATGATAATTTACCATATTTAATAACTGCTTATCCAGATAAGAGATTAAAAAAATATAAATGAAAAATAACAAAATTAAACTTTTTGACCGTGTAACGCTTACAGAAAATATTGGTGAATTTGAAGTGGGCGATGTTGGCGTTGTCCTCGATATTCACGGTCAACACGAAGGTTATGAAATAGAAATGTTGAATGCTCAAAGTGAGACTTTGGATGTCATTACTGTTTTTGCACATCAAGTTCGTCCTGTTGAAGCAACAGATGTATTACATCTAAGGCAACGCGCGTAAAGAGACCCCTCAGTATTCCATTCAAAATCAAAGCCTTACAAATTTGTTTTAATTATTTTTAAAGAAAAAATCATTAAAACTTTGATTTTCAAAGAAAAAAGAAATTTCTTTACAGCCTAATTTTAAAAATTAAAAAATAATGAATTATACATTTCAAGCAAACAACTGGTGGTGGCACACTCAAACTCTTAAGGGTTGAGCGCACACCGTTTTGTTTCTGAAATTGTATTCATGTCAAAAACGGCTTGTTGGTCTTAACCCAGCAAGCCGTTTTTGTATTTATTTCTAAATCCATTTTTTAATATGACTATCAAACAAGCGACAGCAGACGATATTTACGCCATTTTAGAGTTGCAAGAAAAATATCACGTCAGTAATTTGACAGAAGCCGAAAAACAATCAAAAGGCTTTGTTACCATGAAAGTTACGCATCAGCAATTTACGCATTTGACTTCAAAAGGTGGCGTTTTTATTGCGGTTGCAGATTCGGGTGCGTTGGCAGCTTATGCTTTGACGAGCGATTGGGCGTATTACAATCAATGGGCAATTATTCAGCAAATGGCAAGTCTTTTACCCACTTTTTCTTTAGAAAAATCAGCCATTACGATAGAAAATTCGTTTCAATATGGACCCGTTTGTATTGATGAAGCTTTTAGAGGTCAGGGCATTTTAGGGCAACTTTTTACAGCTATTCAAGCGGTTTATGCGCCGCAATATGCTTTTGCGATTACGTTTATCAACAAACAAAATGAACGTTCCATGCGGGCACATGCGCAACAGACCCCCCTCAGTATTGTCGGTGATTTTTCATTCAATGACAACTCATATTGGGCTTTGGCTTCAAAATTATAACTTTCCAAAAGTTTTAAAAATATTATTTAAAAAACTGAAAATCAATTAATTGTAAAAATGAAAATTCAAACTAAAATAAAATTAAGAACCATTACTAAAAAACATCTGGCGGATACATTTACGCCCGTCAGTATTTATTTGAAAGTACGTGACCAATACACTGAATCTGTTTTGTTGGAATCAACGGACTTTCGGAGTGTAGAAAACTGCTTTTCATTCATCGGTATTGAACCGATGGCGCGTTTTGTGGCGCAAGGCAATGATGTGACAGAAACCTACACGGACGGTACAAAAAAGGTTCAAAAACTCTCCAATTCAGCTGTTTTACAAGAGTTTAAAAACTTTATTGAACAGTTTGAAGTCAGACCCCTAAATCCCCCGAAGGGGGACTTTGCTGTTTTAAATCCCCTTTTGGGGAATTTAAAACAGGCAAATTTAGAGCAGCAAAGTCCCTCTTTGGGGGATTTAGGGGGCAACGGCTTTTTCGGTCATACGAGTTACGATGCAGTGCAATATTTCGATACTATGGTTTTGGACAAAACGAAACGCACGACCGATTTGCCCGATTTGCACTACGCTTTATACCGTTTTGTGATTGCTATCAACCATTTTAAGGACGAATTGACGATTATTGAGAATCTCGCCGACGGTATGACTTCTGAAATAGAACGCCTTGAAACCATTTTACACAGTCAAACCATTCCCACTTTTGATTTTATACTGAGGGGGGAGGAAAAGACTAATATGAGCGACGAGGATTTCAAAAAATTGGTTACGATTGGCAAACACCATTGTCAAATTGGCGATGTGTTTCAAATTGTTTTGGCACGCAATTTTGCCCAAGTGTTTTCGGGTGATGAATTTCAAGTGTATCGGGCGTTGCGGTCTATCAATCCTTCGCCGTATTTGTTTTATTTTGATTACGGTACATATAAGATTTTCGGTTCATCTCCTGAACAACAATTGGTCGTTAAAAACCGCATCGCAGGGGTTAATCCGATTGCTGGCACGTATAAACGGACAGGCAATGACGATGATGACGCTAAATCTGCCCGTGCTTTGGCAGCGGATCCAAAGGAAAATGCGGAGCATATTATGCTTGTGGATTTGGCGCGTAATGACTTAGGTAAGCATTGTAAATCAGTGAGAATCAAGGAATTGCGCGATATTCAATTTTTTAGTCACGTCATTCATATTGTTTCAAAAGTTGAAGGTGAGCTGCTTGATGGTGTCAATCCGATTGATGTTTTTGCAGATACGTTCCCTGCAGGTACTTTAAGCGGTGCGCCCAAATACAAAGCGATAGAATTGATTGATAAATACGAAAAAACGAACCGTCATTTTTACGGCGGCGGCATCGGTTTCATTGGTTTCAACGGTGATTTGACACACGCGATTGTCATTCGGTCGTTTTTGTCAAAAGACAATGTTTTGTACCGTCAAGCGGGTGCGGGTATTGTAGTATCGAGTGTTGAAGAGACGGAGTTGCAGGAAGTGAATCATAAGTTGAATGCGTTGAAAGTGGCTTTGATTGCGGCGGAAAAAATTAGTTAAAATATTAAAAATCAATTAGTTATGAAAATATTAGTCTTAGATAATTACGACAGTTTTACCTACAATCTGGTGCAATACATCACCGAACTAACAGGTGAAACCCCCTCAGTGTTTCGCAACGACAAAATCAGTTTGGACGCTGTGGATGACTATGATTGCATCATTTTGTCACCCGGACCAGGCTTACCGAGTGACGCAGGAATTATGCCCGCTTTGATAAAAAGATATGCACCAACAAAACGTATTTTTGGCGTATGTTTGGGACAACAAGCGATAGGCGAAGCTTTTGGCGGAACGCTGTATAATTTGCCAAAAGTGTATCATGGCATTGCCACGCCGATACAGATTGTGGATAGAAACGAAGCCATTTTCAAGAATGTACCTGCTGAAATTTTAGTCGGTCGCTATCATTCATGGGCAGTTGTGAAGGATACTTTACCCGCCGAATTGAAGATAACAGCCGTTGATACTGAGGGGGTCATCATGGCGTTGAGTCACGTTGAGTACGATGTGAAAGGTGTTCAATTTCATCCTGAAAGTATTATGACGGACTACGGCAAGCAGATTTTGAGAGACTTTTTGCAACCCAAAGGCGTGAAAAAAGGGAATGCGATTGAGTATGTTTTTTAAATTTAGTCCCCTCAGTATTTTTACTAAAAAATTACTAATCAATCAATTATGAAACAAGTATTAGGAAAATTATTTGAACATAAAAAACTCTCAAAAGCGGAAGCCAAAGAGATTCTCGTAAATATCTCGACGGGCAAATACAACGATGCGCAAATAGCGTCGTTCATCACCGTTTATTTGATGCGTCCGATTGCGGTGGCGGAATTGCAAGGGTTTCGGGAGGCTTTATTGGAGTTGTGCGTACCTGTTGATTTGGAAGGTGTGGAAGCGATTGATGTGTGTGGTACGGGTGGTGATGGCAAAAATACGTTCAATATTTCCACATTATCGGCTTTTATTTTAGCGGGTGCGGGTTACAAAGTGGCGAAACATGGCAACGTCGGTGTGTCGTCAAACAGTGGTTCTTCAGATGTTTTGCAGTATTTGGGCTATCAATTTACGAATGATACGGACAAATTGAAGCGACAATTGGACAAAGCGAATATCTGTTATTTCCATGCCCCGTTTTTTCATCCTGCTTTGAAAACCGTTGGACCGATTCGTAAACAATTGAGTGTCAAGACGTTTTTTAATATGTTGGGTCCATTGGTTAATCCTGCGCAACCTAAATATCAATTGTCGGGTGTTTTTAGTTTGGAATTGGCACGTCTGTATCAGTATATTTTTCAACAAATACCTGGTAAACAATTTGCGATTGTTCATGCCCTTGACGGCTACGATGAGGTGAGTTTGACAGGTGATTTTAAGTTAAAAATGAACAATAAAGAAGTGACTTTGTCGCCACAAAGTATTGGTAAACAACAGCTTACGCAAGAGTCCCTTTTTGGTGGTGATACGGTTGAGGAAGCAGGCGTTATTTTTATGTCTATACTGAGGGGTACGGGAACGAAGGCTCAAATTGATGCTGTGACGGTCAATACAGGTATTGCGATACATTGCATCAAACCACAAATGTCTTTGATAGATTGTATTGCCGAGGCTGAAGAGGCGTTGGTTTCAGGGAAGGCTTTGAAAACTTTTGAGAAATTGCTGACCTTGAATTGAATTTTTCAATAATTCATTTTTTATTTTATCTTCATCATGTTATCTAATATCAACAAATGAAATTGTGGTGTTAAAAAAATGCTTCAAATATTATTTCGTTTTAATGAAAGTATGCGTTCATTGTTATTACATTTGTCGTGAAATCTAGTACATGTACTGCCACATTGGTATTTATTTTTAAAAACTATAAAATTTTTCTAAAATGAAAAACATTCTATTTGTTCTGACTTTTTGTGCTTTCGCTATTACAGCAGCATCTGCTCAGACACCGACAACAGTTCCTTCTAAAGCAGAAGTAAAAAAAG
>JAYTUR010000580.1:0-1480 GCA_043744475.1 Saprospiraceae bacterium
GTCTAAACCCAAAGCATCAAATTTCTCTCTCAAAAAATACTCAACGGCTTTGACATCGTGGTTTGTTACCTTTTCCATGTCTTTAATCCGTTCAGCATCAGCCACACTAAATGACTCAAAAATTTTATCCAAAGCTTCAATTTTATCTCCTTCAAACCCTTCCAATTGTGGCAAAGGATAATTTGCTAAGGCGATAAAGTATTGAATTTCAACGAATACGCGATAGCGGATGAGTGCAAATTCGGAGAAATATTCTGAAAGTTCGGTTGTTTGGCGGGCATAGCGTCCATCAATAGGTGAAATGGCTTTTAACATAAGTGTCGCTGTTTTTTAAAAAAATAAACTTTCCAAAAGTTCAAAACTTTTGGAAAGTTCTAATGTCTATTATTGCCGCACAAATCGCTCAATGGTTTTATGCATGCCATTGTCGAAAGTAAAGAAATAAACGCCGTTTGGTAGAGAAGCAATATTGATATTTTCTTCGACATTTCCACTCTCAACGGGATAAATTCTGTGCATGAACACACGTCCTGTAATATCTGTAATTGTGATATTAAAAGACTGTTTTTCTGCTGTTGTTGCCTGAAAAGTGACGAAATCTTTAGCAGGATTGGGGAACATTTTAAGCGAAAATGCCTTTTTTTGATTTTCTATCGTAATGGTTTTTGAAAAAGTTTCTACACCGTCATTATCCACCATGCGAAGACGATAAATACTGAGGGGGTTCGGCTTGGCATCATCGAAGCTGTATTTTTGAATGGTTGATGTGTTGCCACCTGCTTTGATGCGACCAATTTCGCCCCATTTTTCATTGTCTTTACGTTCAAGAGAATAGAAATTAGTATTTTTTTCAGTTGCTGATTGCCATATCAATGTATTATAAGTGCCTTGATTTTTACCATCAAAAGATATCAATTCAACTGGAATGATGATGCCGCAACCAAACGCTTGAGCAACCCATTCAGGGTGGTCAATATACGGATTGCCATTGCCTTGATAGGTTTTAATGCAATCATTTCTATCTATATCTGCTTGTGTGACAGGGTCTTGTATATGCCAATTGTAAAGTGTTTGCAAGTTTGCCACATCTGTAATTGGATGATTGTAGGTCGTATTCATCTGGCTTTCATACACTGTATAAAAGTACAAAATGGCGCGTGCTGTATTGCCTTTTTGAATTTCGCGAGGTTCGTAAGTACCTGATTTGAATTCTGAATAGCCGTCAATATTACTTGTTGGAATCGTAGAAGTGGCGGTATTGAGCAATATCTCCCACTTCGTCGTTTGAGCATCAGGTATTTCTGCGAAAGGGAAATTGCTTCTATCACTGTTCCATGTTTCATACGTTGGAAACAAATGACACATATCACCAACCATCGGAGAGTTACTGTTGAAGAAACTTTGCGGTACAGTATGCTCTGCATTTATAATTTTTCCGTTCGGCAAAGCGATACTTGTAGCCGTACTGCCGTAAGGATGC
>JAYTUR010000581.1:0-5657 GCA_043744475.1 Saprospiraceae bacterium
TTCCTAAAGTTCAAACTTTTGGAATATTGGTCGCATTAACCATTTTTTAGGTCGTTTTTTTGAAGATTTAACTTCTTTTAACTGTTAAGCGGTACGAATCAACGTTGGTTTTTTCAATATTTTTTTAGCTTTGCTGCCGTTTTGCAGAAAGATTCTGAACCCCCTCAGTAATTTTACGTAAAAGAGCATATCTTTTAGGACATTCTATTTTTTTAATCACTGAGACTCTCTAAAATACAAAGGTTTCTAGAGGTAAAACTTTAATTCAATTCTCTATAAAAAATGAATTCATACAAAAAAGGAACAAATCTCGTCGGCTGGCTCGTGTTTGCGATTTTAGCAGTCGTGTTTTTTATGTCAGTAGAACGGACGGGCAGTCTCTGGGACTGTGGTGAGTTCGTCGCGGGATGTTACAAATTGCAGGTCGTCCATCCACCGGGTGCACCTTTGTTTTTGATGATTGGCAAATTAGCAACAGTTATTGGTCAGATGTTTTCAAACGACCCCTCAGTAATCGCATTCTCTGTGAACCTTATGTCGGGTTTATGTACGGCTTTTGCAGGGATGTTTGTCTGTTGGACGACCATGATTTTAGGTAAAATCGCTTTAAACGGTCGTGATGAAGAGCCAGACCAATCGCAATTTATCGCCTTAGCGGGTGCCGGAGCAGTGTCTGGTTTGTGTACAGCTTTTGCGTCTTCTATCTGGTTTTCAGCCGTGGAAGGTGAGGTTTATGCGATGTCAACGATGTTTACAGCTTTGACCTTGTGGGCGATGATAAAATGGTATAACCAACCCGATACACACGAAGCCGATCGTTGGATGCTTGTTTCAGTTTATGCGGCAGCCCTCAGTATTGGTGTCCACTTATTGAGTTTATTGACTTTTCCGGCT
The DNA here is from genome assembly GCA_043744475.1 of Saprospiraceae bacterium. Taxonomy (GTDB): domain Bacteria; phylum Bacteroidota; class Bacteroidia; order Chitinophagales; family Saprospiraceae; genus JAAFJT01. The sequence goes on from JAYTUR010000581.1 coordinate 895, forward strand.
TTGGCTTTGTTTTATTATTTCAAAAAAACGGAAAAACCGACTTGGAAAGGCATGGCAGTCGCTGGTATTATTGGCGTTTTGTCCATAACGGTTCTGCAAACACTCATTATTACAGGCATTCCTGCCTTATGGGGTATGCTCGAAATATTCTGCGTCAATTCATTGGGTTTACCTTTTACAATTCCAAGTTTGATATTGACTTTGGGCATCATTGGCGGCTTGACTTATTTTGGTTTACGTTTGGCACACCGTCGTTCTAATGCGACTTTACAGAATATCATTTTAGGTTTGGCATTTTCTGCTATTGGTTTTTCATCTATCGGTATGGTTTTGTTGCGTGCCAACGCCAATCCACCGATTAATATGAACAATCCGAGTGACCCGATTCGCGTCATTCCTTACCTCAATCGTGAGCAATACGGCGAGCGTCCTTTACTTTTTGGTCCGCAATTCAATGCTAAACCAAGTGGTCAAGAAACGGCAGACCGTTATGGACGTGTCGGCGACGAATACAAAGTTGTTGACCGCAAAACGGATTATACTTTCGACCCTGCAGACAAGGTCTTTTTTCCTCGTATGGGTCACTACGAAAGTGACCGTTCGCCTTATTATAAAATTTGGATGGACATACCACAACAGCAAGAAGTAGGGACAGACCGACCAAATACCTTTGATAACTGGTCATTTTTCTTCCGTTATCAAGTCGGATGGATGTATGTGCGCTACTTTATGTGGAATTTTGCCGGACGACAGAACTTCGACCAAGGCTTCGGCGGTTGGGACAAATCGAAGGGCAATTGGGAATCGGGCATCACTTTTCTTGATAAATGGCGGCTTTTTGACTACAAAGACGCACCGAGTTGGATTAAAGATGACCCTTCGCGCAACCATTATTTCCTTTTGCCTTTGCTATTCGGTTTGTTCGGTTTGGTTTGGCATTATGGTCGCCGCCGCTACGATATGTTAGGGCTTTTGGCTTTGTTTATCATCACAGGTATAGGCATTATTGTTTATACCAATGAGCCACCAAACGAGCCGCGTGAACGGGATTACGTTATTGTCGGTTCACTTTTCACATTTGCGATATGGATAGGCATGGGTGTACTCGCTGTTTATGAGTTGCTAAAAGACTTTAAGCTCTCATCAAAGGTTGCTGCGCCTGTGGCAAGTCTATTGGTTCTTATAGCTCCATTCCTGATGGGTACGCAAAATTTTGACGACCACAGCCGTGCAAAACATACTGCTGCAAGGGATTACGCCAATAATTTTTTACAATCTGTTGATAAAAATGCTATCATTTTCACTTATGGTGACAACGATACTTACCCACTTTGGTATGCCCAAGAGGTGGAAGGCATCCGTCGAGATGTGCGTGTTGTCAACCTATCATTGATAGCTGTAGATTGGTATATTGACGGTTTGCGCCGAAAAGTTAACGAATCACCTGCCGTCAAAATGACTGTGCCACAAGCTGCCGTTCGGGGTATGTTACGGAATCAATTGCCGATTCAGAACGGTGAAAACGAAATGAGTATCACCGATTTGATGAAATTCTTAGGCGAAAATCATTCTGTACCGACGCAAGGTTATACGTTTGAGTCATACTCACCGACGCATAAGATTTTTATACCGATTGACAAAGCAGCGGCACTCAAAAACGGTATCATTACGCCACAAGACACGGGCGTATTGGATAAAGTTTCTTTCACTTTACCGGGTAATTATATCATAAAAGACGATTTGGCGGTCTTAGATATTATCGCCAACAACGCCAACGAACGTCCGATTTATTGGGCGGTGACTTGCCGTCCTGAAAAAATGGAAGGACTTGATGACTATATGCAGTTGGAAGGTTTGGCAACGCGTTTCATTCCAATTAAGTCGAAAGGCGAACGGTCATTTGGCATCATTGGCAGTGGTCGAGTGCAAACTGACACAGTCTTTAACCGCGTGACAACGCGATTCAAATGGGGGAATTTTGATAAAGAAAAGACTTTTATTTCTAAATACTACCAACCGAGCGTTCAGACAACACAATTTGTCATACTGCGTAGTGCTATGGATATGATTCGTTTAGGACAAAAAGATAAAGCAGCCTTGTTAATTGACAAGATGTTTGACGGTTTCCCGAACATGAATTTCCCTTATGGTTCGCAAACGATGTATTTCCTTGATGCTTACGTTCAAGCGGGTGCGTATGATAAAGCGAAAAAGCATATCAGCATATTAGCCGATAATTTGGCAGCAAACTTAAAATTCTACAACTCATTGAGTCAAGAAGATAGGAGTGCCACTTTTGGTCAAGACTATCAAAGCGATATGCAAACCAAAGACCAGCTTATCGCTCTCGTCACTCGTGCAGGTGATATGGCTTTGAAAGAGGAATTGGAGAAAAAGTTTGGCGCTTATCAAGTACAGCCAGGGTTGAAATAGACCCCTCAGTGTTTTTAATAAAAAAACGCCTTATTCCGATTTATTGGAATGAGGCGTTTTTCATTTTATCAAAACCGCACCGTCACCATGCCCTTCAAAAAAAAATGGCGTATCGGGTATAAAATGAATTTCTTCAACACTTACCTTTTCATTTTTCAGACGTGATTCAGTTGCAAATTGTGTCTCATTCCAAGCAGAATTGAACAAATTTTCAGCGGCAATACCAATATTTAGGTTTTTCCATTGATAATTAACATTTGCATCATTGATAAAATAACCTTTGGCAACGATGAAATTATTGGCAGGACGACTTTTCATATAACGGAATTCATAACTGCCAGTCCAACTGCCCCGTTGAAAACTCAGACCGCTTGTTGTCGTAAAATCAGGCGCAAGGGGAATATAATTATGACCTCTTTCTCCTTCAAGGCTGCGTGCCAAAGTATAGTTCGCATCACCATTAAAAAAGACCCCTCAGTAATTTGATACCGTAAGCCCACATCAATGCCTTGTCTGCGTATTCCCCCCCTCAGTATCGTCAATAGAACCGAAGCGAGAAACCAATCCCGCAGCAGCAGCGTGTTGTGGAATCTGTCCCGAAGCATCCCATTTGCTTTTGAAATGTGAAGCAGAAAAAATGATTTTATCTTGATTGGGTAGAATAACACTGTATTACCCCATGATATTCAAGCGATTAGAGCAGCCGTGGACATTTACAATAATAAGAGACCACATTGGAGTTGTCATTTATTGACACCCAATCAGATGCACCAACAGTGTGAGCTACCCGTCATAACGTGGCACAGTGAAAAGAAAAATGTACAAGCTCTAAATTTGAGCAACGACAAAAAATAAAAATATTTTTTGTCAAAAACGGTCAACCTTTTTTAGGACGTGACAAAAAGCCGTCTTCAAAGTTTTTACCAATCGTTATTCGTTGATTTTGAAGGGTTATCCTTATTTCATGCTAATGTATAATAATCGAACCCCCCCTCAGTACTGGAAGTATTTCCATAGCCATTTATGACCTTTTTGACGCGCTCGGCGGTCAAGGTTTCGGCATAGTCCTCCATTTCTATGAGGATAAATGTACGATTGCCACTGTCTGCTTTGTTAAGATTTAGGACAGCATTCGCAGTTGTCCCGCTGCCTGCAAAACTATCGAGGATGAGGTCATTGTCTTGAGCATTTGTTGACATTTGGATGATGCGTTCAATCAGTCTCGTGGGCTTAGGCGTTGAAAAAAAAGCAGTTAATTCAAATTTTTTAAGCTCTTCATTGGCTTCGTGGTTATGACCTACCTCCTCATAAAACCATATTGTTTTAGGTGTAACACCTTTTTTTACTTCTGATAAAAATGACTTTTTGGCGGGTACATTATTGCCTTTTGCACCAAACCAAATGCTATTTTTTGCTATTTCTTCCTGAAAACGACTTTTAGGATACATCCAACTCCGACCATTAGGCGGCAAAAAAACTTTGCCACTGGGTGTTTCAATCGGATAAATATAGTCTTTTGAAGGTGTTTTAACGGTCAAAGGCGTAGCTTTCCAAACACCTCTGGGGTCGTTGTCAGGATTTTTATAAGCGGACAGTTGTTTTTCATTTCTATCTAACAGATTGATACGCAACTTCGTTTTGTCTTTTGCATAACAAATAATAAAGTCGTGGGTATCCGATAAATATTTGGCATCGTTGCTTTGTGTATATTTTTTTTGCCAAATGATATTATTGACAAAATTTTGCGCACCAAATATCTCATCCATTATAAGCCTCAAATGCGCTTGTTCGGTATCGTCAATGGAAATAAAAATAGCGCCATCGGCAGCGAGTAATTGGTGCAATAATTTCAGGCGTGGATACATCATACAGAGCCACTTGTCGTGTCTGTCCAAATCCTCACCCTCTTTTCCTACAACCGTGTGTAACCATTTATTTATTTTGGGGTCATTGACATTATCGTTATACACCCACCCTTCATTGCCTGTATTATAAGGCGGGTCAATATAAACACACTTGATTTTTTCTTTATAAATGGGCAAAAGTGATTTTAAGGCTTCAAGGTTATCACCATGAATGATTTTATTGCCGTTTTCGATTTCAGATGTAGAGAGCGTTCCTTGATGAAATCCATAGTTGTGTTTCAAGGTGCGGAAAGGCACATCGCGGTCGTGGTGAATGACTTTTTCTTTACCAATCCAAGTGAGTTTGGGCATATTATGAAGCGTTAAAAATGAATTTCTAACTGATGTTACGCAAGCGGCAAAATACTCACTGTTTCTCGCTTTGCTCGAAAGGCGTGCTTTGAATTACTTTTTTTAGACCGAAGT
>JAYTUR010000582.1:0-5650 GCA_043744475.1 Saprospiraceae bacterium
TCTATCAAAAATAAGCTCAACCCTTAAACAACCATTCAAAAGGCGATTTTTGAGCGCAGCGAAAAAGAGCCAGTAATATCTCCGAACTCACGTTAAATCAGCTATAAACGCGAAGTGTTGTGCCTGAAAGTGCTGTTTTGTAAATGGTTAGACCCTTACTACCTTCACTGTTTAAGCCAGAGCCTGCTAAACTGAACCGAGCACCGTGCGCCGTGCAATACCATTCATTGTTTTTCAAGGTAATTTGCTTTTGCCCTTCATGCGTACACTTTTGTGTCGCTGCGACGTAGTTACCACCGGTATCTCTTGCGACAACAACGCCACTATTCACAATATAACCGCCATTGGCTTTCAAGGCAGCATTGGCAGTGGTACTCAAATCAATTGTAAAATCTACCGCCGCAGCACTGTCTTTTGTGCAAGATTGCAAACAACTTGCAGTTAATACGAATGCCGCGCCAATGCCAATACTTTCTAAAAACTGTCTTCTTTCCATTTTTTTTGTTTTAAAGATTTATTTTTTATTAATTGAATGCCTAACTAAACACGTCTAAAACTAAAATACGGTTGCCTATATTGTTTTTTTTTTGGATGAATATTAACATTCATTCATACACTTACAGGCATTCATGTATTCAAAGGTTTATACTTCAATAATAAGTAGTCGGGTTGAAATAAACGAGGTTAAAAAAGTCCGTCAGGGCTATCTCCTTTTATAGCATATATCATCAGGGTTTTCTCAAAGTGCGTAGCTATGCTTGAATGGATGACTAATGGATTATAAAAACAGTTTCTAAGTATGTGATTTGAAATACTTTATAAAAAAAACACGAGGATTTCTTCAATTGATTACCCCCTTAGTATATTTGTCAATTATTGACATTATGTCGTCATTCACAATCAAATCAATCAAAAAATCAGTTTAAATCAGTGATTCGTTATGGAAAAAGATAAATTTATGCAATTTGCCATTGACCAAGCCCGTAAAAGCAGGAGCGAAGGCGGCATTCCTATTGGTTCAGTTTTGGTCAAAGACGGCGACCTTGTAGCGGCGGGACATAACAAACGGGTTCAAGAAAAGAATCCTATTTTGCATGGTGAAATGGACTGTTTGAACAACGCCGGGCGCATCGGTTCGTATCAAGGCACAATGATTTACTCCACTTTGATGCCTTGTTATATGTGTGCAGGTACGATTGTGCAGTTTAAAATCAAAAAAGTCATTGTCGGCGAATCACGAACTTTTGATGGGGCAAGGGCGTTCATGGAGTCTCACGGCGTTGAAGTTATTGACCTCGATTTGGACGAATGTGTGGATATGATGAATGAGTTTATTGCAGCCGAACCGACACTTTGGAATGAGGATATTGGAGAATTATAGTGGATAATGGATAGTTTATAATTATCCATTATTATGGGTGTTAAGATAAATATTTACTCTCTTTTAACGAAAGTACCGCCATCAGTGCCAATATAAGCTGGTATAATGCCTTAGGATTGATTGAAGAATGAGTTAAATCCGCACTTTTACGTTCTCAATTAGTGCATTGTGATGAAACAGGGATGCGTGTAGAAGGCAAACTTCATTGGTTTCATGTCGCATCTACCTCACTTTACACCTATCTATTTGTCCATGCCAAACGGGGTAAATGTATTTCAAAACCTAATCAACGTTTTTAACAAGCATGAAATCGTTTTTACCGCTGCCTATGTTTTTACTAAAAATTAACACGTACCAAATGCTTTTCAACAAACTTCAATCTCTAAAATATGCGTCGCTGATACTGCTTTTTTTGCCTGTTATACTGAGGGGGCAAATCAAACCCAAAGGCGTTGACCAAACCAAAGGTGAGCCGCAGGAACGCATCGTCAAATTAAGCCCTTTGGCTTTAATTGACCCATTTGGACTCACTTTTGCCGTTTATTTTGAACATCAACTCTACAAAAAGAGAAAATGGGAAAGCCTTGAACATGAAATTGGCTACACTTTTCGCGTAACAGGTTTAACACATGAGGCGTTTGGCTACCGTTTGCGCACGTCCTATCGGTATTATTTTAGTCCTAAATGGAAAGAAAAAGGCAATTATTATGGTGCTTTGGCATTGATGCACCGTCAGTTTTTTGATAAAGGCACGCAATTTCTTTGGCGTGCAGACAGAGGTTATCAGCAGAATTTGGATTATCGCTTAGGTATTTCGCAACAGTCACTGACTTTTAATGTGGGCATGATGCGCTATTTTGGCTATAAAGACCGTTATAATCTCGATTTAAGTATCGGTTTGGGTTTTCGCAGAACGCACGTATTGTTCAAAGATTTGCCTTCTGATGCCCAAACACCTAATATTCCCGATGTTTTTGAGCGCAATTTCAAAGCCTATATAGACCAAACGACAGAGAAAGAACATACACATTATTATATCAACACCGTTTTAGCGGTTAAATTGGGTTATGTTTTGCAAAAAAATAGTTTGGTGAAGAAAAAGTAAAAAAGAGGACATTAGTCATTATTGTCATTAGTCATTTCAATAAACGTCTTAAATATAAACAAAATTTATAATTTTATTGTCAGTCACCTCATCAAAATGCACTCCTTAAGTATGCCATCACATTTTTATAAGTCGCAACGATTTTTTGAAAAAAAATACATTTAATCATAAAAACGCCTACTTTTGCCAAAGTTTTTGAAACAAAATTGTATTAAAAATATCTGTTTGATTGTCAAAATATTGATAATCAGCTCTTTAAGTAGAATACATAAGTCACTCACCTGTACTATTATAAAACAAATAATGTTATCGCATGGCAAAAAATCTGCTCATAGTCGAATCACCTGCTAAGGCAAAAACCATAGAAAAAATTTTAGGTGCCGATTTTAAAGTCGTTTCCAGTTTCGGACACGTCCGCGACCTTGAAAAAGGCGGCTTAGGTGTTGATGTTTTAAATAAATTCAAACCGAATTATGTTGTAACTCCTGATAAAACAAAACTTGTCAGTCAACTCCGTTCAGAAGCCAAAAATTCTGGAGAAGTGTGGCTCGCAACGGACGAAGACCGCGAAGGGGAAGCCATCTCATGGCACCTTTGCGAAGTCCTCAAACTTGACCCACGCATCACAAAGCGTATTGTTTTCCGTGAAATTACTAAGCCTGCTATCCTTAAAGCCGTTCAAAACCCTCGTACTGTTGACCTCGACCTCGTTGATGCACAGCAAGCAAGACGCATACTTGACCGTCTTGTCGGCTTTGAATTATCTGAATTGTTGTGGAAAAAAGTGAAAGGTGGTTTATCTGCGGGACGTGTACAATCTGTTGCTGTTAAATTAGTCGTTGAAAAAGAACGCGATATTCAAAAGCATACAGCAAAACCGTTTTTCAAAATTGAAGCTGAATTTTTAGTATCGAACAAGCAAGACAGGCAAATCACGCTTAAAGCAGATGCGCCAGAACGCTATGATACTGAGGGGGGGGCAAAATCATTTTTGGAAAAATGTCGTGGTGCGATTTATAAAATTGCGAAAATTGAAGTCAAACCGCTTAAACGCAAGCCGACTGCACCGTTTACAACCTCAACTTTGCAACAAGAGGCGAGCCGTAAATTGGGTTTTTCGGTCAATAGAACGATGCAAAATGCGCAACGCCTTTACGAAGCGGGGCACATCACTTATATGCGTACCGACTCGACGAATTTGAGCGAAACGGCTTTGGTGGCGATTGCGAATGAAATTGAAAATTCTTTTGGTACGCAATACGTTCAAACGCGCCGTTTCAAAACAGGCAAAGAATCGGCACAAGAGGCGCATGAAGCGATTCGTCCGACATACATCGAAAAACGCAATGTATCTGGCGAACGCGATGAACAACGTCTTTATGAATTGATTTGGAAACGGACGATTGCATCGCAAATGGCTGATGCAGAATTGGAAAAAACGGTGGTTGATATTGCTATTTCGACAATCCCATCGGCAAAACTCGTTGCCGAAGGTGAGGTTATCAAGTTTGACGGCTTTTTGAAGGTCTATCTCGAATCGAAAGACGAAGACGATGAGGACGCAAAGGGTGTTTTGCCCCCCCTCAGTATCGGACAGACTTTGGACTTCAATGCCATGTCTGCAACGGAACGTTTCACTCGTCCACCTGCCCGTTACACGGAAGCGGCATTGGTCAAAGACTTAGAGGAGCGTGGCATTGGTCGTCCTTCGACTTATGCGCCGACGATTTCAAAAATCATGGAAGAGAATCGCGGTTATGTTGAAAAAATAACGAGAGACGGCGTTCAAAGGAACTTTAAGGTCTTAAATCTCTTGAAAAACGGTCAAATTACTGAAAAAACCTCTACGGAAATGACGGGTGCTTTGAAAAATCACCTTGTTCCGACCGATATGGGTATGCTCGTTGTTGACTTTTTAGATAAACATTTTGATGAAATTATGAATTATAGTTTTACCGCAGAAGTCGAAAATAAACTCGATGATGTGGCAGATGGTAAGCATAATTGGGTCGAAATGTTGACTAAATTCTATGACCCTTTCCACGAAGATGTCGTCAAAACGCTTGAAGAAGCGGAGCGCGTCAGTGGTGAACGGATTTTAGGAAAAGACCCAGTGACCGGGCGGACGGTGCTTGTGCGTATGGGCAAATACGGTCCGATTGCACAAATCGGTGCGCCCGACGAATTGGCTGAAAATGAGAAGCCTGACTACGGTAATTTGCAAAAAGGGCAGTCTATTGAGACAATTTCGCTTGAAGAAGCCCTCCGTTTGTTCGATTTACCTAAAGATTTGGGTGAATTTGAAGGCATGAACGTATCGGTAGGCATTGGTCGTTTTGGTCCTTACGTTAAATTTGGCGATACATTTGTCTCGATTCCGCGCGACGAAGACCCCCTCAGTACGACGTTTGATAGAGCCGTGGAATTGTTTGAGGAGAAACGCAAAGCGGAAGCACCTGTTTTTATGTATAAATCAATGCCCGTCACGAAGGGAACAGGTCGTTTTGGTCCATTTATCAAGTGGAATGATATGTTTATCAACGTGCCGCGCAAATATGATTTGGAGACTTTAACGCTTGACGAAGCGGCAGAATTGATTGAAATTAAAAATGGAAAAGAAGCAAACCGCTATATTCATAATTGGGAAAAAGAAAAAGTATCCGTCGAAAACGGTCGTTGGGGTCCATTTATTCGCTTCGGCAAAAAAATGATTAACCTCAAACACGAGGGTAAAAAAATGACGAGCGAAGAAGCAGCTGACTTGACTTTGGAAGATGTAAAAAAGATGGTTGAAGTGGAAATACCTGATGCTTTTGCACCGAAAGTTAAAAAAGCAGTGGCAGCTAAGGCAAAGAAATAATTTTTCTAACACGAATTTCACAAATTACTCTAATTATTTAATTTTATTAATTCGTGTAATTTGTGAAATTCGTGTTAGAAAAAAATTATTTCTTTAATTCGCTATAAAACTTAAAGAAGTAAGGAATGGTTTCAATGCCTTTATAAAAATTGAACAAACCAAAGTGTTCATTCGGCGAATGTAAAGCATCAGAATCAAGCCCAAAACCCATCAAAATAGTCTTAACTTCTAAGACATCTTCAAATAAAGCAACAATAGGAATCGAACCACCTTCCCGTTTCGGAATCGGCGGAACACCAAAAGT
>JAYTUR010000583.1:0-1473 GCA_043744475.1 Saprospiraceae bacterium
TGTCGGATAAAAAGGTTCGCTGAAAGCTATGACCATTTTTCCCCAGTCAAATTTGCAACAAACTATGGGAACTCCTGCTTTTAAGGCGATATAGTAGAAACCACTTTTAAGCGTTTTTACCTTAGAACGTGTGCCTTCGGGTGTCACAGTGAGGTTGAATTGTTCGCGGTTGTTATAAATATCTACCACGGCATCTACAAAATTATTGTGTTTTGTACGGTCAACGGCAACACCTCCCAAAGCGCGCATGAGCAAACCGAGCGGAAAAAAGAATAAGCTGCTTTTACCGACAAAATTGGTTTGTAAGTTAATAGTAGGTCGTAAAAGAATGCCAATTGGGAAATCCCAATTTGACGTATGCGGAATTACTACAATGACTGATTTTTTAACGGTTTTAGGAAAAACGGTTTCAATTGTCCATCCCCAAAGCTTTAAAAGGATAAAAGAACAAATTGCTTTTAACATATCAAACTGCTTTTGTGTTGAGTAATATATTGATTATCAACTTAATGAATATACGATTTCTAAAACTTGTTTGCGGCGTTTTTCTTGAATGGCTTGCCTCTCAGCTTTGACTTTTTCATATACTGAGGGGTCTGCTGTTGTCGGAGAGCCACCGCCTTCAAATGGTGGTTTAGGGTCATATTCAAGCATAAGTTGTATTTCTTTAGCGGTTTCAATGCCGGATATTATTTTAACAAGGGTGAGACCGAAATCTATACCTGCCGTTACGCCGCCGCCTGTCATACGGTTTCTATCTATCACAACGCGCTGCTCAACGACTTCAATCTTATCAAAAAGGCGCAGTAAATCCATTGATAACCAATGAGTTGTCGCTTTATAACCCTGAAGTAAACCGGCGGCAGCTAATACTAAAGACCCTGTACAGACGCTTGTAATATACCGCGATGTCTGTCCATGTTGTTTCAAAAACTGCATGAATACTTTGTTTTCAATGGCATCTCCGACTCCCGGACCGCCAGGAACAAAAAGAATGTCAATATACTGAGGGGTCTCTTCAAAGGTCGTCGTCGGCAAAATAAACAAACCCGAATCACTTCTAATCGGCATTTTATTTTCAGCAATAAGCAAAACTTGTGTATTGGGCATACGACTGAAAACCTCAAGAGGAGCTGTAAAGTCAAGTTGAGTCAGATTGTCAAACAAGACGATGCCGATAATTGTCATATTCAATTTTTAAAAATTTTGTCGAAAGCTAAGAAAAAGCCCGACATTTTAGATGAAATTAGCCCTATTTTATGATAAAAAAATCGCAATAAGCTAAGATAGCCGATTACGATTTTTTTTCCTTATAGAAATGTATTATCTATTTCCGCTTACGATTGTTATTATTGTTTTTGTTATCGCGACTGCCCCCGCGGTTGTCCCGACTATCACTTCCGCTACGGTTATCACGTCCACTGCTATTTCGGGTATCTCGTCCACCACGGCTGTCCCGATTATCACGTCCGC
>JAYTUR010000584.1:0-5636 GCA_043744475.1 Saprospiraceae bacterium
AAAATTAAATGACATTAAAAATGACAAACAAGTGATAATGAATTTTTTTAAACACCCAGATCTGGGATTCTATAACTAATCAACGCTCGAATGTAGAAACTTTTGGAAAGTTTTTGCAAAGATAATAAAATCTTATTTTGCGGTATAAAAACGAAAATACTTACACTCTGAACGCGCCTGTTGATAAAAGTTGGTATTGCTATAATAGTTTTTCAACAACTCAAAATACGTCCGATACTGAGGGGGTAGGTCAGGAACTAATTTACTGCCCGTCCGATAGTGATTTTCGGCACTGATAAAAAACAGATTTTGCTCACATTTTGATGCCCAAAATGCGGCTCTAGCTGACAATTCACGGTCAGTATTCCAAGACAGTTGTCGTGCCATCTCAAAATAATGCTTCGCAATCGAGCAATCCAATACTTCCACATTACCCAAAGGGTTATTTTTTACAGGAAAAACATTTTTACCTTGATTGATGCGTTGCCACGACCGCCAATCCCGAAAAGCATCGGCAAGCCCACTGCTGTTGCCAAAATAGGTCATATTGTAGTAGCCCAAACCGAGTTTGTAGTAGTACGGTGCGGCTTGATCGAGGGCAGCATTGGCGCGGTATTGCAAATCAAGCAAGGTTTTTACGAAGGTATATTTATCCATCACGCCCGTCGTATCGCTTGAAGGGCAGCGAATACAGTCCTTGATTTTGTCCGCAAAAGGGGTAAAACGCCTGATGCGTCGTTCCGGAGGCACTTGATTAAAGGCTTCCGCCGCTGCTTCCAACTGAAAACGACTCAGATAATACATACCTTTCATATCCCACAGTTGGGGTTCTATGGTTTTTCCACCTTCAGTTGTCAATTCACGTTCAATCAAGGTTTTATTTTGTTTCTGACTCAATTTAATCAAATCATCAACAAGAGCCATAGTTGGGTTTTTCTCCAAATCACCAAGGCTTTTTTCACACAAAAAAGCTGCTCCGATATTACCGCTTTGGCTAAAAATAGCGCTTAATTTTTCTTTTAGAATCGGATCAAAATCTGCATCGGAAGCAAAGGCTCTACTCGCTCGAATAACAGCAACCGTGCTATCCATTTGATTATCAGCCATTTGCAAGCCCATAATGCGTGCCAACAAAACATAATTTTCAATTTGTTCAGCTATCAAATTATCCGCGCCCATGGTTTTTCGGGCATCATAAAATGTCGCCAAAGCCCGCTTCCAATCACCGTCGAGTAGTTTCAGATACCCCTCAGTAGTACGGTACAAAGCGGGGCTTTTAACGACTTTTTGGTCGGCACAAAACTTAGCAAATGCCATCAAACGTCCTAAATAAACCCGCGTATTCTGCATCGTTTTGGCATCTAAACGCCCCGTCCGATAGTCTGAACTGAGCATAATACTTTCCATACGCAGCGTCTCGCGAATCAAAAGCATATCCAAATGCTCATTTTTAGAGTCTAATTTGTAGAGTTCTACCATATCGTCGAGCGCGTGAGCTTTGTCATAACTCGCCCGAATCGCATACAGAGCCGCCCGTTCCTGTGCATTCCGACAAAAATTAAGGCAATCCTGCCACTCGACATCCGTACGAATATCAAAACTTTCAAATGCTTGCTGTCGCTTTGATGGGCAATAACGGAACACTACAGCAAAAAGGTAAGCCGCTTCAGCACGCCGACCCAGTGACTTTAACGCCCCCGCTTTGTGCGCCAATGCCCAATAATTCATCATACTCTGAATGCGTTCAACTTTTGGAATCAAATCGTCCCAAATCCGCAACACAGCTTCATAATCCTTTGCATAATGCGCCAAACGCAGCATTTGATAGGTGTAACGGAGTTTCAAAAAAGGCGATTTTGTCCGACCAAACTCTCTACGCCCTCGTGAGATGAGAAAAAACATGTCGGCAGTATTTTTGGGTTTTTCATTCCATAACTCTCCTTTTACGCAATATTTTTCGCAAGTTTTGGCAAAAACCAAGTAATCTATCGTCTCTAAACAGCCATTTTGTTTCAAAACCTGTGCGAACGTATTATATTCGAGTTGGTAATAAGCATCTTTTTTCCGCTTCGTTGCGGCATCGCGTAGGTTACTCAGTTCGTCAACGCTCGCCTGGTAAACGATTTTAGCCACGTCCGCAGAATCTGGAATATCACAAAACCGACCACGCCATTCGAGAATATTATCTTCATATTGTGCATCACGTCTTTGCAAAGCATATATATCATTAATCACTTGATAACCCATTAAATAAGGCGCATAATCCGATTGCCAAGCCAACAAATCGAGATGCACAAACGAATAGTGAGTAGGTGAGGCGAGGCCACAGTCAGATTTGCCAATTTTGAAAGGTAAAATGGCAAAAAGCAAGAGACAAAGAGCCACTAAAAGGTTACGACTCCTTGAAAAAAGAGGCATTTTATCTAAATATATGTGCAATATTTTCCAAATCTTCATAACGATATTGTTGCAAAGTCGTTGAATCGAGATGATAAAAAGCGACTGTAAGTTGTTGATTTTTAATATTTTGGGATAAAAACTGCGCTGCTGACCTCAAATTACTGAGGGGTACTTCCTCGATGCGAATGTCATCATTTTCGTACAAATACAAGCCTTTGAAGTATTGATTTTTTAATAAAACAAAATGATTGTCTTCTTTTTGTTGAAAAAGGGCTTCATACTGAGGGGTACTTGTCATGTCTTTTTTTGATAAATGACTCATAATTTTCACCGCTTCCCCGTCTCGAAACACAATACCCCAACTAAAAATCGGCAAAGCCACGTCCAATTCAAGCGGATAGCGGTCAAATTTTTTTAAATAACTTTTTAAAGTTTCGATATTTAAAATCGAATTATCTGTTTCCCTATCGTCCAAATCGCCCATATTGTACGCCATCAACATGCCTCTATCAACAGGTGGCACGCCTGTTTTATCCATAAATTTGATTTGATGCAGACGAATGGTTGCGCTTATTTTTTTATCTAAAAACAAGGTTTTTATTTTTTTTAAAAAATAGAAATAACGTTCACGTGTCGTTGCCGTCCAGTCGCAATCGAATTGAATTTCGTCAAAATCCACCCCCTCAGTCATGCAGGGCTTGATGGCGCAAGATGCGCTCATATTTTTTTTGATTTTATCAAAAACATGTAAAACAAGTGCATCTATTTGATTTTCAGAGATTTGACTAAACGTTTTATTTGTAATAAAAACAACAGGTGTTATTTTTTTTGAATTTTTAAATAGCTCAATACCCTGTAATTCAGCAAGCGGTTTTGGAGATTTCGTCCCTTCATCCCAATCTATATCGAATAAACGGAGATAGATTTTTTCGTTTTTAATATTCTTAAAATTGCTCGTATCCACCGTTGTTTTCCAATGATAAAAAGCCATAGAGACTTCGCGCGGTTTGTGTTGACAGTTTTGCCCACAAATCAGCATAGAAAACAATAAAATTATGCGCGAAATGAAGCATAGTGAGTTTTTTCGCATTTTTTTGAAAATCGTTTGTCTTTCCGATGATAAAATTTTACCTTTGCACCGCTTTTTCGACGACCTTTCGAAAAACGATGTAATTCTTTCGCAAGTTTAAAAATTAAAATCGAAATACGATGAAAAGAACATTTCAACCATCACGCCGCAAACGTGCCAACAAGCACGGCTTCCGTACTCGTATGGAATCCAAGAACGGTCGCAAAGTGTTGGCTCGTCGCCGCGCTCAAGGTCGTTGGAAACTAACGGTTTCTGACGAAAAACGCTTGAAATAATGATGATTGTTGAATGATGAATGTTGCCTTAAATCACATTCATCATTCATATTTCATTATTCATAACTAAAAAAATGGATTTCCGTTTCCGCCGTACTGAACGACTTAAAAGTGAAAAAGTCATTTCTTTACTCTTCAAAAAAGGGCAATCGTTCAGTTGTTATCCCTTGCGGTTGGTTTATATGGAAACATCCCCGCTCAGTAAATCGAAAGACTCTCCCGATTTATCTCCTATCCAATTTTCCCTTACTGTTCCAAAAAAGAGTTTTAAACACGCTGTTGACCGCAATCTCCTGCGCCGTCGCATCCGTGAGGCTTATCGCTTAAACAAGTCAGATTTGTATCTTTTTTTGCAAAACAATCCAGAATTTTCTCAAAAACAATTCGCTTTTATGGTTATTTACACCGCCAAAGAAGCCTTGCCTTATGATGAGATTCAAAAAGGTATCCGCAAAATGGTCGTTAAATTTAAAGACGCATTAGGTAAATAAATCATCACATTGTTTTTCATGGAAAAAGAAAAGGTCAGTCCTGAACGTTTTGTCGCCATGCAAGCGGGTAATGCCGAATTGCAAAGCCGTCTGCTCGACCTCATCCGTGGTGGTTTGGTTGAACTCGATTTAGCCCCCCCTCAGTATTTTGAAGAATTTGCCGCCCGCATGGTTGATGCGCAATTGGGCAGCATTGCGAAACGCATACGTTCATGGGCAACTTTCCGCGAACAATTTCCAGATACATGGCACGAAAAACTGTTGAATGCCTTTGGTGAATTATTTATTTTTTCAAAAGCGTTTCAACATCTTGAACAACTGCCCGAAGCCTTTCAAGACGAATTGCTCGCACAAGCAGGCGTGACGACACGTACCAGCGACCTTTTTCAACAATCGGGCATACAAGATGAGTGGCTCGTTTTGGGACAAGTCACAACGCCAGAACCCAATAACTTGACAAGCCGACGGACGTGGTTGATAGGAAAAGGCACTCAAAAAATTGTGCTTTTGCTTGAATATACATTTGGCGCAAGCGAATTTCCCACTTTGTGGCTTAAAGAAATAGCGTATTCAGGCGAGGCAGTCTATTATCCAGCGGCTTATCCGCTACGGGTCGCTTTCAAATCGCAGGATGCTGTCCCTCTATTCACGCATATCAGCGGTTACAAAACGATAGCAGCGTTTTTAACGGACTATTCTGAAGTTCTTGCACAAAGCCCGTGGTTGCCTCAATTCCCTGCTATACTGACTTCCGTGAAGCCTGTTTTTCAAGAAAATAACTTACTGCTTGTGGATAAAGAAAAAAAGTACATTTATACTGAGGGGGAGGAAACGATGCAGTGGCAGCAGTTGGGCAGGAGTGGTGGACATGATATTTCTGTTTTTGGGGAATGGAACGGAGTGGTTTTTAACATATTGAATATATTTCCTGTGGAAAAGGCATAAAAAAAGCCGTGTACTTTTGGTACATGGCTTTCCTATGCTCAAAGGGGGCGTTGGAATTATAACTTATTGCTCACTCTCTTTCCCCAAAAAAACGGCAATAGCTTTCATCGCTACGACGAGTTTCGGGTAATCAATCGTGTAATGGATGAATTTTCCCTCACGATGCGTATGAACCAAACCAGAGGCACGCAGAATTTTTAGATGCTGACTTGTGATAGACTGCTCTAATTTCAACGTGTTGTAAATTTTGTTCACGTTAATCGTTTTGTTCTTATCAATGAACTCAAGAATCTTCATCCTCAGTGGATGGGCTAAGGCGCGTAGGATGTCCGAAGATACCTGAAGCCTTGCGTTGTCGAATTGAATATTCGCTTTTCTCATAGGGCTTGTTTTTGCTTGATTAATTAATAAATTTCATTGCAAAAGCAAATATGA
>JAYTUR010000585.1:0-5633 GCA_043744475.1 Saprospiraceae bacterium
TTATGTGCAATCGCCTTGGAATGGTTACAAATATCATTTCAAAAACCAGTAAATCCTTTTGAAGTATGAACTATGCAGTAGGAAATAGGAAAAGATGAAAATACCCCCTCAGTATTTTACCTCCTACTTTCTATTTCCTACTGCATAGTTCATATTTCATCTCTAATTATTCCTAATTCGTAATTAATAAAGACAATATGAAAAAGATATCGCCATTCATACTGAAATCCATGTTGGCTATTGCCACCATTTCAGCCGTTGTATTTTACAACTTAAAAGACACTTACTTAGAGGCTTCGAGCCATCGGGAAGCGCCGATGATTGCGAATGACCCATTGGCAGACAATACAGATTTGTACGCCTTCCGCAGTCCTGACGACACGACGACTGTCACCATCATCGCCAACTATGTGCCGCTTCAATTGCCGCAAGGTGGACCGAACTATGCATCTTTTGGTGAAAACATTCGCTACGAAGTACACATCAAAAACGATGCTGCAACCGTAGGCGACGACATAACGTATCGCTTCACGTTTTCAAAAGTGAATGAAGACTCAACGACATTCTTCAACATTCGTTTGGGCAAACAGAACTTGAAAACGACTTATAAATGCGAAAAAAGTATCAAAGGTGGTGCATTTACGACAATCGTTGCAGCAGGTGTTGTGCCGCCGCCAAATATTGGACCGCGTTCTATTGACAATGCAACTTTAGGTTTAGGTAAAAGTTATACGCAGTTAATGCTCGATGCCATCACAACGGCAACAGGCGCAGGCGGCGAGAAAATCTACTGCGGTCCTTCTGATGACCCGTTTTTTGTGGATTTAGGTGGCATATTTGATGTTGGTCAAACCCGCGCAGGCGGTGTCGGCGACAATGCACCTGCTGATGCCGTAGCTTGTAAAAACATTCATGCCATAGCCATTAAAATACCTATTGCAAGCCTTCAAAAAACAGGTAAAGCGGTCACTCAAGCAGCCAATATCCTTGATGGTGATTACATCATCGGTGTTTGGGCTTCTGCAAGCCGTCAACAAACCCGCGTTTTTAATCCGCAAACAGGTAAAGAAACGACGAGTGGCAACTGGGTTCAAGTATCGCGTATCGGTATGCCTTTGACGAACGAAGCGGTGATTCCAATCGGTGCAAAAGACAAATGGAATTTGCTCACGCCTTACAACGAAGACCCGAATATGGATAAGTATTTCACAAATCCTGAATTGGGTTTATACATGGACAAAGCACAATTTGGTGATGCCGTGCCAGCTCTGGCTAACTTGCGTATCCAACGCGCTTCGCCAACCGTCTTAGGTAACGTGGATTTTGGTAATGGTAAAGACGGTTTGTATGCGATTTACGGACATCCTGCAACAACAGGAACAGCATTGGATACTGCGATTTTTGGTAAATATTTGTTGCGGAAAGGACAACCCCGTTCAGCGGATTTGTTGCCAATTTTTTATACAGGTGCGCCCAATTTGCCGCCTTATCAATTGGCAACAGGCAAGACACCAGGCAATCCTTTGACAGTTGGTAAACCATTCATTAACAACTTCTTACCGATTTTTGGCGATATGTTGCGCTTGAATATGGCAGTGCCTATAACACCGCGCAATGACCCGAAATTCAGTACATTAGGTCTTGTTCAAGCAGCTGTTTTGGGTTTAACGGATGCGGCTTATAACACCAATAAAAACCTTCAATTCATTCCGAATATGGATGGTTTCCCGAACGGTCGTCGTTTGGAAGATGATGTGACACGTATTGAATTACAAGCCGTTTCAGGTGTTGTTTTGGCAGCTGTTGGTTTATGGTACGACGATTGGACGATTGGACAAAGCCCTGTAACAGCGAAATTGCTCAATGTTTTGACCTATACAACAGGTGTTGAAGCCAATGATACGACTTTCAGAGCGTCTTTCCCTTATGTTCAAACGCCTTGGAGTGGCTTCGGTCGCTGCGGTGGTTCGTTGTCAACGGCAACAAAAGAGGTATCGCAAAGCAGCATTGGTTTGCAAGCACCGATTGCGATTATGAATCAAAACTATCCGAATCCAGTCAATGAGTCAACGACTTTCAAATACCACGTTTCGGCAAATGCTCAAATTAATTTAAGCATTTATGACTTAAACGGTAAATACATCGACAATGTGGTCAACAAAAACCAATCACCCGATGATTATCAAGTGACTTGGAGACCGAATCAATTGCCAACTGGTTTTTACCTCGCTGCCATACGCGCAAATGGACGCTTGGTGCAAACGATAAAGATTAATGTCGTAAAATAAAATGTGAGAGTGAAGTCTGATGAATGATGCAGGATTAACGCTTAAAGTAGCAAAATACTGAGGGGGCTGTTTTTCCTGCATCGTTCATTTTTTCTTTGTGATTACTTGCTTTTTATTAACAAACTAATCCTATCATCATGCGAAAAAAAACAATCATTTTCGGCTTGTGTGGGTTCTTTTTGTTGCGGGTGTGGGCGTTAGAAGGTTTTGCGATTGCATCAATAGCGATGCAGCCTTCTTTAAAAATAGGCGATTGGATTTGGATAAACAAATTGCCTTTTACCAAAATCCAAAAAAACGACATTATTGCTTTTCGATTGCCAACTCAAAAAAAAATAAGACATGTCAAACGCTGCCTCGGCATTCCGGGAGATAAGATATTGGTTATCAATGGACAATACATATCATCAGAACCTTTAATTGTTCCTCAAAAAGGACAAACAATTGTATTAAACGAACAAAACTTTGAATTTTATGAACCTATTATTCAAGATTATGAAAATAAAACTGTGACAATGGTAGGGGCGTGCGTCTATATCAACAACGAGATAACATCTGACTTTACATTTACACAAAATTATTATTACGCTTCATGCGACAACCAAAACGATGCTTCTGATTGTGGTTTAATACCAGAATACAGTCTTATTGGCAAGGCGTTGTATGTATGGTAATTGTTCACACACAACTAAAAAGCCGATATTGAGACCCCCCTCAGTATCGGCTTGCTTTTTTTTGTAATGGCACACGGATTGGACGGATACGACGGATTTGTGCTGATTTTTTAAGCAAAAAGGAAAAAAATCAGTGAAAATCAGTCTAATCAGTGGTCAATACAAATCATTATTCAAAATTAACTTCGGTCAATATCATTTTCGTTAATGAATTGTCTTTCATTTCCAAATTAGAATGGCCTATCAAGTATTCATCAACAGCACGCGCACATTCTCGACCTTCTGACATTGCCCAAACAACGAGTGATTGACCGCGCCGCATATCACCCGCCGCAAACACTTTCGGGTTATTGGTTTGGTAATTATTGTCCGCGACATTGCCACGTCCATCGAGTGTAATATTGAGTTGCGCCAACATACCTTCATGTTGTGGATGTAAGAAACCTGCTGCGATAAAGACCATATCGCAAGGTATTTCTTCTTCTGTGCCTTCTATTTCGACCATTTTGCCGTCCTTCCACTCGATATTTACGATTTTCATAGCCGTTAAATTGCCGTCTGCATCGCCAATAAATGCTTTGGTATTGATTGCCCATTGTCGGTCACAGCCTTCGATATGCGAAGTTGAAGTGCGCAACATCATGGGCCAATTGGGCCATGGCGTTGCTGCGGCTCTTTCGAGCGGTGGTTTGCCCATGACCTCAATTTGCGTCACCGAAGCCGCACCATGACGGTTAGATGTACCAACGCAGTCCGCGCCAGTATCGCCACCACCAATTACAATAACGTGTTTACCTGTTGCCATAATCGGTTCGCCCAATTTTGCTGGGTCGTCGCCCGCCACGCGTTTGTTGTTTTGCTCCAAAAATTGCATAGCGAAGTAAACACCGTTCAATTCACGTCCCGGAATCAACAAATTGCGTGGAATCGTTGAACCACCAGTTAAAACAACGGCATCGTACTCGTCTAAAATGAGTTGTGGATCCATATTGAAACCCACATTTGCATTCACTTTGAATGTTATGCCTGATTCTTCCATCACCTTTTGGCGGCGGTCAATAACCCATTTTTCCATCTTGAAATCGGGAATACCGTAGCGCAATAATCCACCAATGCGGCTATTGCGTTCAAAAACCGTCACCCAATGTCCCGCTTTGTTGAGTTGCGCAGCAGCAGCCATACCTGCAGGTCCGCTACCGATAACAGCCACTTTTTTACCCGTTCTTACTGAGGGGGGTGTTGCTTGCACAAGACCATTGGCAAAAGCGTGTTCAATGATGGATTTTTCTATATGCTCAATCGCCACTGGCGGTTGATTGATGCCCAAAACGCAAGCAGATTCGCAAGGTGCGGGACAGATACGACCCGTAAATTCTGGGAAATTGTTCGTACTACTCAATATTTCGTAAGCCTCTGACCAGTTTTTGCGAAAAACAGCATCATTAAACTCTGGAATAATATTGCCTAATGGACAACCATTGTGGCAAAACGGCACGCCACAATCCATACAACGCGCAGCTTGTTCGTTTGTTTTTTCGTCAGCAAAAGGTTGATATAACTCTTTATAATCGTGTTTACGCTCTTCAACAGGGCGTGTTTTTGGCAATTCACGCGTGAATTTCAAAAAGCCTTTCGGATCTCCCATTTATTTGATAATTGAATTGGTTTAGAATTTAAACTAACTGGAGTGCGAAGTTACACCTTTTTTCAGAATTGGAAAGAATGTGGGTTTATCAGATTGGTAATCTCAAATGTAAATAGCTGTTTACTTTAAAATTACAGAATTTAATATTATTTTATTAAAGATAATTGTATTTTTATTCTGTTTTTTAAAATACTTAGTGTTTGGTGTTTTTTGGAAAAAAGCATGTTGAAATAGATTTACGATTCTTCTAAAAATTCGTAAATCTACGTAATCTATACCCCCACAGTATAAAATGCGCAAAGACGTTACAAAAAAAACTCTTCCTTGCATAACAATAAGGAAGAGCTACAATACAAAAAAGCATAAAAATTTTACTATCTATTTTTGAGATGTGTTTGTTTGATAATTAAAAGGCATAGGAAGACGTATGAAAAATGACACATAGTCACTTCATTTTTATAAACACAACAGTGTCAAAACGCTTATTTTTTGATTTGAGAAAACACGTTAGCGAAAGAATAGAGTTTGTAATCGTTTTCATTTTTAGTCAGTTATTCTCAATTAAGTATTTGGTAAAAGTACTTGTTAAATCGTACACAAATATATTGACTTCCAAAGTGTTACGCAAAAATATGTCCATAATTTTAAACATATTTTTATGTAAAATTAGAAAAATAACAATTCGCTCATGCTGTTTTAATGCCGATGAACAGCGGCCATAGTTAACATCTTTTGCATCAATGATATATCTAATTTTCGGATATAGACCAAAGGTTTGGTTATTTTGTAATTTGTTACCCCCTCAGTATTTTCAAAAGAAACAATGGTTTCGGCATGAACGCAACTCGATTCCGAACATTGATGTTCTACAATGCCGATATCAACAGATTCATCAAGTTTAAAACGGGCAGTCACCCATTGCCGGATCGCTTTTTTGACGGCAATATTTTCAGGGTCAAGCGGATTTGTGAATTTTGTCATTTTATGTAAGGATTTAGTTTTGAACACAGATGGGACTGATTTGAC
>JAYTUR010000586.1:0-5633 GCA_043744475.1 Saprospiraceae bacterium
AAGGATTCGTGCACATCTTTCCAAAAGTTGATAACTTTTGGAAAGTTTTAATGAAAGTTCTACGATTTTGAACAAAGCACTTCCACTAAGTTGACAGCACTAACTTTAAAAGTATTCGACAAGCGTTTTTACCCTTCTAAAAAGTCATCCCAACTAAAATTGTCAAAGAACCTAATTTTTTATACTCAGGAAAATGAAATCGTTAAAAAAAGACAAGCAGAAACTACCTGCCTCTGTGCAAAATTTCCCCATCGTTGGCATTGGCGCATCGGCTGGAGGACTTGATGCTTTCAAACGTTTGCTCAAAGCCATACCCGATAATTCAGGCATGGCGTACGTCTTGGTGCAACATCTTGACCCTTCGCATGAAAGCATTTTGCCCGAAATCCTTTCGCGTACAACCAACATTCCTGTGCATGAAATTACGGACGACATTAAACTTGCGCCCGACCACATTTACATCATTCCTTCTAACAAAATATTGATTTCAACCGATGGGGTACTGAAACTCGCTCCCCGCGATAAAAAAATTCTCAATCTATCAATTGATGTTTTCTTTAATTCGCTTGCCGAAGTGCATCAGAGTTTTGCCATAGGCGTTGTGCTTTCAGGCACGGGCAGCGATGGCACGCTCGGTTTAAAAGCCATAAAACTGCACGGCGGCATTACTTTTGCCCAAGACAGCGAGTCGGCTGCTTATGACAGTATGCCGCAAAGTGCCGTGAATGCGGGTGTTGTTGATTTTATTTTAGCACCCGAAGATATTCCCGCGCAATTGTTGCAAGTTAACAGCACGTACAAAAAAGTGTATGCTGAAAAAGAAGATTTAGAGGAGGGCAATGCCCCGCCAATGCCCAAAGATGATGAAGACATTTTCAAACAAATTCTCGTCATTCTTCGTCAACGCAGCGGGGTTGATTTTACGTACTATAAGCAACCGACGCTTCGCCGACGCATTGCGCGGCGTATGGCAATTGGCAAAAAGAGAGACCTTACTGATTATTTAAAGTTTTTGCGCTTAAATAAAGCCGAGCAAGACGCACTTTTTCAAGATGTGCTCATTCCCGTGACTGCTTTTTTTAGAGACCCGAAAACGTTTCAGACATTGTGCGACACAGTGTTTCCGTCTTTGTTCAAACATAAATTGCCCGAAGAACCTTTTCGCGTTTGGATTGCAGGTTGTTCGACGGGTGAAGAAGCCTATTCGATTGCGATGTGTTTGCACGAGTTTCTGGGCGAAAAGCTATCACACACCCGTATTCAAATTTTTGCTTCCGATATTTCGGAAAACGTCATAAAACAAGCCCGTAGAGGTATTTATACCAAAGTCGATGTCGAAAAACTGTCGGAGGGACATATCAAAAACTATTTTACGAAAAACAATGGCAGCTACGAAGTGAGTAAACTCATTCGGGATATGTGCGTCTTTGCTTCGCACAATTTTTTGAAAGACGCGCCTTTTGCAAAAATGGATTTGATAAGCTGCCGCAATGTGCTGATTTACTTAGAACCTTTTTTGCAGAAAAAAGCACTCACCACTTTTCATTATGCCCTCAAAGAAAATGGTTTTCTGCTGCTTGGAAAGTCCGAAACCACGGGTTCTGCATCAGAGTTGTTTACGCATTTGACGAAGCATGACAAGATTTATTCGCGCAAACCCGTACCCGGTCGTTTCATGCACATTGCCAGTGAACGCAAAGAGGAAAATTTAGCACTCAAAAATGCCGTATCAAAACCCGAAGCGACGCAAACTGATTTTAGAAAAAGCGCGGAAAGTATTCTTCTTTCAAAATTTACGCCTGTGAGTGTCGTCGTGAACGATGCGATGGACATTGTTCACATTCACGGCATTACGGCACCGTTTCTTGAACAACCACAAGGCAAGCCTACTTTCAATCTCCTCAAAATGGCTCGTGAAGGATTGGGTTTTGAATTGCGAAACGCTTTGCACAAAGCAAAAATCAGTAAAGAATCGGTTGTCAAAGAAGATATTCCAGTTCAGAACCACGGCAAACAGTCTTTGGTCACCATTCGGATTCTGCCGTTGTCGGATACTGTTGAATCGCATTTTTTGATTCTATTTGAAGAAAAAACAATATCGGTGGTGGCAGAAGAAAAAAAATCTTCATTGAGAAAAGATGCCCAAAAACGCATTGAACAATTAGAAAAAGAACTGTCGCAAACCCGCGAAGATATGCGTTCCATCACCGAAGATATGGAAGCAACTAATGAAGAACTGCAAAGTGCCAACGAAGAACTCCAAAGCAGCAACGAAGAAATGCAGAGTTTGAACGAAGAATTGGAGACTTCAAGGGAAGAACTTCAATCCACGAACGAAGAACTCACCATCGTCAATCATGAACTTCTGGACAAACAAGAGCAACTCAATGTAACGCGTCTTTACGCTGAAGCGATTGTCACGACCGTGCGCGACCCGCTTATTATTCTCGATAAATCAATGCGTATTGTTACTGCAAATGCTTCTTTCTACAAAAAATTTAATGCCGAAGAACACGAAACGGAAGGTAAATTGTTTTATGAAATACAAAATAATCAATGGGACGATGATGCCATACGAACATTGCTTGGAAAAATCCTCCCCAAAAAAGAACGACTCACAGACTTTGAAATCAGGCTCACGTTTCCCGAACTTGGCGAGCGTACGATGCTCATGAATGCACGGCAGATTGTCAACGATAAAACAGCCGAGGAATTGGTTTTACTTGCCATTGAAGATATTACAGACAGAGTGCTTTCGGATAAAAAGATTGAAAATGCCAAAAAAACAGCAGAAGATGCCTTGCAATCGAAGCAACAATTTTTAGCAAACATGAGTCACGAGATTCGGACACCGATGAATGCCATTATTGGTTTTACAAAAGTGGTCTTGAAAACTGATTTGTCCGAAAAACAAATAGAGTATTTGAGTGCCATCAAAACAAGTGGCGATACGCTCATCGTACTGATTGACGATATACTTGATTTGGCAAAGGTAGATGCGGGAAAAATGACGTTCGCACGCAAACCTTTCGAGCTGTCGGTTTCTGCCTCCGCCATGCTTCATTTGTTTGAAACAAGAATCAAGGAAAAGAATTTAGAATTAATAATGCAATACGATAGCAAAATTCCGTCGGTTTTGCTCGGCGACGCGGCACGTTTGCATCAAATTATCTTAAACTTAGTGAGCAATGCCGTTAAGTTTACGTCAAAAGGACGCATTATGGTGTGTGTTGATTTGCTCAACGAAGATGCCCATCAAGCAACCATCCGTTTTCAAATTGAAGATACCGGCATTGGCATAGCAGAAGATAAGATGCTCACGATTTTTGAAAAATTTCAGCAAGCAAGCCATGAAACGTCAAGTTTATACGGCGGAACGGGATTGGGGCTTGCGATTGCTAAACAATTGGTCGAAAAACAGGGCGGAACGATTGATGTAAAAAGTAAAATTGGTGTGGGTTCGACTTTTAGTTTCACATTAAGTTTTGAAAAAACCAAAGATGAAGTAGCCTTAGAAACGGAAATCGTGGTTTTAGACCCTGCAATCAAAGCCCTAAAAGTATTGATAGTGGAAGACGTTCCGCTCAATCAATTACTCATAAGAACCATATTAGATGATTTTGGATTTAGCTGTGATGTGGCAGAAAATGGAAAAATAGCCATCGAAAAACTGCAAACGCAACCCTACGATATTGTTTTGATGGACTTACAGATGCCTGAAATGAATGGTTTTGAAGCAACGGAATACATCCGCAACACAATGAAGTCTAATATCCCCATCATCGCATTAACTGCTTATGTCACAGCGGTTGAAGTCGAAAAATGCAAAGCTGTTGGCATGAATGATTATATCACAAAGCCCATTGACGAAAAATCATTGTACGAGAAAATTATTGGTCTTTTGAAAGATTAGCCTATCTTCAAAATGGTCGTTTGTCAAAACAATACGCCTTTACCTCAAACAAGGGTAAATCGCTTATCTTTTATGTTTTTCATGCAAAATGTGAATTTAAAAACTTAAAACGGCGACAATATTAGAAAAATGCACCCCCTCAGTATAAAACGGTCAAAAATCACAATGGCTATGTCTCAAAAGACATAGCCATTGTGTTAAATAAAAAAAAATGATAAGCGAATCAAACCGATTCAAGGCTTCGTTTGCATCGGCATTGGATAAACTTGTTGTTCATAAGCCTCAACGAGCAATGAAATACGTTTTAACTCCTGTTTTTCTTCAGAAGAAAGCACATTTGAGCCTTTTTTTAAGTCATTTTCAATAAGAGATAAGGCTTCTTTGTATTGATATTCTGTTGTGATAGCCATTATCACAAATGTATTAGTTGTCATTCTAAATGACTTTTGTCTCTACAAATTTACTATTTTTCTTGTTTTTTGGTAAAATTATTAACCTGTTTTACCGAGGGGGGCTATTCAAATTCTTGATTAGCAAAATAATCCTGCAAAATCTTATGCCGAAAACGCCACGTTGCACCGTCGGATTCTAAGATATTTTGCTCTACTATGTCATTTACAAATGCCACTAAACTAAACCTCAGTAAGTCTATTTCTTGGGCTTGTTTGTGTAAAGGACGATTTTTCTTTGTATGGGAATATTGTAGAAATTTTTAGGTTAAATATTTTTATTCTCCAATATTAATTGGTATAATAAATTGCCTTCCTTCGCTATAATGAAACCTCTTTGTGTGATGAAACCGACCAACAATCATAGCTGGATGCGTATTATATTTTTTAGCAAATTCAAGGATAACCCCCTCAGTTATTGGATTGACTTTAAGTATTTCTTGTTCTTGCTGTTTACTGAAAGTCCATTCTTCTGCAAAAGCATCCGCTTCGCGCTCTTTGTTTACGTCAGAATCATCATATTCTATATTTTCAAGTGAGATATATTTTTTACCATGTAATAAAATATGACCTACTTCATGAAAAAAGGTGAACCAAAAATGGTCATTCTGTTTATAACGTGCTGAAAGTTGAATGAATGGTGTTTCATTCAACCAACGAGTAGAACCATGTACAGGTGCATTAGGTAAATTAGGTGTATAAACGACTTTTACACCCACTTCTAAACAAAGTGCCTGTAAACGCTGAAAATAATCAGTTGGATGCTCTGCCATCAACGATTTTATAATACTTAAATTTGCTTTAAATTTTTTAACATTATAGATAGGTGCTTCAATTGACTGCGCTTGTATTTCACCTTGTCTCAACCATGCAGAAACAGCATGAGCTTCTTTTGTGTGTGCCAACGAAATACGAAAAGAAACTTTTAATTCTTGTTTACAATACATATCTTCCCAAGCTTTATGACTTGCAATACCAAAAAAAGCAAATAATTGCTCTGCTTTTTCTTTCGGCATTCGCGTTTGTTTAACCCAACCCGATTTAGCCATTTGGGGATAAGGAAAGCGATTTGTCCAACTTTCTGCTGCCTCTAAAACCTCTTGCCGTTTGTTACGAGCAACCGCCACATCATAGTTCTGTTGGCGATTGAGCCAAAAGTGTGCAGGAATTTTCAACACATTTTCGAACTGAACAGCCATATCAGACGTAATAGCACTTTCTCCACTAATCACTTTGATAATCGTCTGTTCTGGTTTATTGGTACGTACAGC
>JAYTUR010000587.1:0-1468 GCA_043744475.1 Saprospiraceae bacterium
ACATCTTTTGGTTTTCCTAAAACAGGCAAATTTCGGATGCGCTTTATCTTTGAAAGCCTTGTGGATTTGAGACAAAACTTGCGAAATCGCGGGTCAGATTTATATGTCCGCATCGGTAAACCCGAAGAAATTGTCGCCGAAATAGCACACCAAGCTAAAACATCATGGGTCTTTTGTAATCGGGAACGAACGCCAGACGAACTGCGTGTTCAAGACACATTAGAACAAAATTTGTGGAGAGTCGGTCAAGAATTGCGCTATTGCCGTGGTAAAATGCTTTATCACACCGCCGATTTACCGTTTCCTGTCAATCACACCCCTGATACTTTTTCGCAATATCGCAAAGAAGTTGAACGCATCACACCTGTCAGAGAGCCATACCCAACGCCTGATTATATAGGAAAGACCAGTTTTGACCTTCAAATTGGACAAATTCCGACACTTTCAGATTTTGGTTTCGACGATTTCGAAAATGATGAACGCACTGTCATTACTTTCCGTGGTGGTGAAACGGAGGGATTGAAACGTTTAAAATATTACCTCTGGGATACAGATTTAGTCAAAACCTACGAAGAAACACGCAATGAGATGATTGGTGGTGACTATTCCTCTAAATTTTCAGCCTATCTCGGACAAGGCTGTTTGTCGCCAAAAATGATTTATCATGAATTGAAAAAATATGAAGCAGAACGGGGCGATAATCGCTCAACCTATTGGCTGTTTTTTGAACTCCTTTGGCGTGATTATTTCCGTCTTATTGGTAAAAAATATGAAGAATTGATTTTTAGAATCGGTGGTTTAACAGGCAAACCTGATAAAAAATGGCAATCTGACGAGCGTTTGTTTAGTATTTGGGCAGAAGGAAAAACGGGCATTCCGTTCATTGATGCCAATATGCGGGAACTTAATGCGACAGGTTTTATGTCCAATCGGGGTCGTCAAAATGTTGCGAGTTTTTTGATAAAAGATTTAAATATTAATTGGGTTATGGGTGCAGAATGGTTTGAAAGTCAATTAGTTGACTATGACCCATGCAGTAATTATGTCAATTGGATGTACATCGCAGGTGTGGGCAATGACCCGCGCGAAGACCGTTATTTCAATATTATGAGTCAAGCGACGCGTTACGATGCGAAAGGTGATTATGTGAAATTGTGGTTGCCTGAATTGCGAAAAGTGCCGATTGAAAAAATTCATCGACCCGACACTTTAAGCGATACGGAACAAGCAGCTTGTTGTTTGAAATTGGGTGTGCATTATCCAAAAGCGATGATTTCTACGGCGAAATGGGGTTAATTTTAAGATATTCCTCGATAAATATTATGTAGAGAGTGGAAAGTAACATATAAAGAGGCAGACAAGTCGTTAAAAATCAACTGCTTGTCTGTTTCTTTACACGCTAAAATCTTCTCTACTACATAAAATATACTGAGGGGTCATTCATCCATTTTACTGCTATTTAACTGTC
>JAYTUR010000588.1:0-1468 GCA_043744475.1 Saprospiraceae bacterium
ATGATGGATTCTGAAATAAACATATTGCAATGAGGAGTTTTATAATTTTTATATGACTTATAAATTGCAAAAATGCGTTGTTCTGATGAGAACTAAGTAAAGAATGGCAAAAAATAAGCGACGGTGACTCAATTAAGGGACACCGTCGCATGATTGGATTCGTGGATTATACCGGGTTGTTTAAGAAAATACAGCTTCCGTTTATCGAAATAAAATGGGAAACTGATTGTGCGTTGCTTTACCTCGTTTTAAAGATAGCTTAACAACATTGTATGGGAATTAAGAAAATTGGTCTGGTTTTTTGGGGTAAACAACCTTTTCGTTGATTTGGAACGCAACAGCACAAAGATGATTTTTTTGTTCTTTATACAAATATATTAATTGAGTGAACGTGTAATTTAAGGGGTGAGCGTGTTTTGATGAGACCATTTCTCATAAATCAGTTGTTAAGTAGTTTGAATACATCGTTACTAAGACGCGGAAATCAGGAAATATACTGTTCAAATGAACGTATAAAATGTGTCTTTCGGTTGATGGAAACTGTAATTTCATCGCCATTGTAGAGGAGGGCTATAGCTCCACGGAGTTTTTCACCCTGCTCATCAACATCTATTACTTTATTGACAAAACTCAAATTAACAATATGTTGCCGATTGCTACGCACAAAATTTGGGTATTGCTCATATTCTTCAAGGGTCGTCGCGCGAGCGAATTTGTCGCGTCCGTCAACCAAACGAATCCGTACTGTTTCGTCTTTAATAAAAACACATAAAACATCATTGGTCGGGTAAGTATCGTCTATTAATTGCTCTGTTTGGCGTTGATTCAGCAATTTTTGTCTTACTTTAAAAGTAATATTGATGAGTTCGTCGGGGTCAATAGGTTTCAAAATATAGCCAATCGCAAAAGTTTGGTTAAACGCACGGAAGACGTATTCTTCTCTCGCAGTGACAAATACGACCTCAAAATGGGCTTTTTTTTCATTAAAATGCTTGAAAAAATCGAATCCTTCATCGCCATGAGACAATCGAATGTCTAAAAAAACGACATCTGGCTTGTTTCTTTTGGTTAGGCGCACCCCCTCAGTAATTGTCGCTGCTTGACCGACTAAACGCACCGTGGGGCAATGTTCGGCGAGCATCAATTCTAAAAGTTCTCTATTTTTAGGCTCGTCGTCTATGATGATGGCTTTGATGGATGACATAGTTCGTTTGTATTAGCTATTTGTTCTTTTGAACCTTATATTTTGTTACTATTTTAAACAAAACAATAAAATTTCAAGATTTTTTGATGCCGTCTAAATGAATGTACGTTTTTCAAGCATCAATAAACGAAAAATAAAAATAATTTTCATAGAATATACATTGTTATAACAAATCATTTTGCTATCGCACATTTCTCCCTACCTCTTGCTTCAGTTTAAAGTAACGTGAGTTCGGAGATATTACTGGCTCTTTTTCGCTGCGCT
>JAYTUR010000589.1:0-1466 GCA_043744475.1 Saprospiraceae bacterium
TTGGTAACAAAAACTAACAATTCGGGGAGTCCTTGAGTATTAAATTCGGAATCAAATCCTATTGTTTCACCACTCTTTTAACGGCAGTCCCTTCCACACCTTTAATTTTAAGAAACAAAACACCTGTTGGGAAAGAGGACAAATCCACTTCAACTGGTGCATTATTCACCAATTTACGAGTTTCTAAAACCTGTCCAACAGCATTTTGAATGGTCAAATACTGAGGGGTCACTTGTGTGAACGAAATCATTGTTTTACCCGATGTTGGATTGGGAGAAACATTGACAAAAGCATCAATTGAAGGTTCTTCCGTAGCGGATTGCACGTCGAAACGCGTGCCTGAATTCAAAACCTCTTTAGTTGTGGCGTTTTGAACCCATGCAACGACATAAATTTGTGCATCGCTCCAACCCGATTGTATGGCATAGGGCAAACTAAAAGTTTGTAAAGTGGTCGTTGGCGTTACAGCAAAGCCATTTTGTCCTAATTCACCACCATAAGCGATGTATTTGCGCAACACATTATAATGCACTGTTTCGCCATTATTGGCATTGAAGTTAACCTTTTTCTCTACAATTGCAGCATACATTCTATAATTGGCGGTTGGCACAGTGCCAACTGCTTTGAGCGTAACGGTTGCCGTGCGATTCGTACCTGTTGTTTCTGATACCTTTACTTCGATCGGGCTTGTCCCACTTGCCGCAGCGTCAATATCAGTCGCTGCAATATTTCCAGCAGCGACCAAAGACGCACCGTTGAGACTTGCTCGGGGTGTGCTGAATACGCCATACAAGTCTTTACGTGCATCTTGTTCTGTCTTATTGGCTTGATAAAAAGGGCATTGTGGGTATGGAACGCTTGAATGTATAGCAATATGATGGATTTTCGTATTGGTTTCAATGGCAATACGTGAAAAGAATCCGGGATTTTGAGACGCACAAATGCTGCAATAGGTATTGGTGAAATGTTCAACCAAAACATATTTTTTCGCTTGGGCAAAACTTGTTGATAGGCTTAGAACAATAGCGATAAAGAGTGTAAATAGCTTTTTCATTTTAATCATTTTTTTAAATTATTGAAACAATTTTTGCAAAGTGTCATACAAATAGCTGTCCGAAATGCGGCAGCCGTTTTCTATCAGTTTAAAAATTTCAACTTCCCGCGAGTTAGAGTATTTTTTTTCCGTTTTGAAGTAAGAAACAGACCCCTTAGTATTTTTCAATTTTTTGAGCCACTCATCGTCTTTTGTAAAATTAATAGTTGTATTTTCGTTAGCGATTAAACTTAATAGTTCTATTTTATCTTCATCAAAAAAGAAAACAAGCAGTTCCGAAGGTGCAGCTTGTTTCAAATACTGTACTTTTTTTAAGGTTTCTTCAAACATCAAGTCGCTAAATATATCTACGAGACCGAGGGCTTGTTCGGGTCTCCGTTCTTTCATTTTAGCCCAATCGTCGCCTGTAATG
>JAYTUR010000590.1:0-5607 GCA_043744475.1 Saprospiraceae bacterium
CAATTTATTTTTTTTGATTTGGGGGCTGTGCCTACAAATCAAAAAAAATAAATTGAGCGTCCATTCCCCGCTTTTTCGGCGGCGAAGCCGCCGTTTTAAGGGTAAAAATTTAACGGACTACTGATTATATATACGCAAAACTATAAAAATGGCTTTTACAGAATCAAATATGTTACCGCTTGGCACTAAAGCACCTTCATTTAGTTTGCCCGATACGGTCAGTGGACAGGTTTTAAGTCTTGATGACCTACAATCAGATGTCGCAACAGTAATTATGTTTCTTTGCAATCATTGCCCTTATGTTTTACACGTCAATGCGGCAATCGTAGCATTAGCGCATGATTATCAGCCCAAAGGGGTTTCATTTATAGGCATTAGCTCAAACGATGCCATCAATTATCCGCAAGATGACCCTGAAAAGATGAAAATACTTGCAACAACTGCGGGATACACCTTTCCTTATCTATACGACGAAACGCAAGAGGTTGCTAAGATTTATGATGCCGCTTGTACGCCTGATTTTTATGTTTTTGACGGGAAGATGCAGTTGGCTTATCGCGGTCGTATTGATGGTTCAAGACCTGGCAATCAGTTGCCCGTGACGGGAGCAGATTTACGTGCAGTCCTCGATACCATACTGAGGGGTGATGAAGTTCCGACTAAACAATTTCCAAGTGGTGGTTGTAATATAAAATGGAAAAAGTAGAAATGAAAAACATCGCAATCAGACCCGCTACCGTTGACGATATGCCCGCCGTTCATGCCCTTGTGCGTGAATTAGCCGTTTACGAAAAAGCACCCGAACAACATTCTGCAACGATAGAAGAATACAAGCGAGACTTTGAAGCGGGTATATTTGAGTCTCATGTAGCAGTTGATACTGAGGGGGGGCAAACTGTTGGTATGATACTCTATTATATGTCTTACTCAACGTGGCGGGGACGGATGTTGTACCTCGAAGACTTTGTGGTGACTGAACAATATCGCCAATTTGGTGTTGGACAGATGTTATTTGACACTTTTTTAGCAGTTGCCCGTAAAAAGGATTGCTTCTTAACGAAGTGGCAAGTTTTGGATTGGAATACGCCTGCGGTCAATTTTTATCGTAAAAATGAAGCCATTATCGAAAAAGAATGGTGGAATGTAAAAATATTTTTAAAAGAAATTTGAAATTATAAAATATATTCATATTTTTGTTTCGTCAAATTTAAACAAAACAATGTTTTTACTTTTTCGTATGAAACAGATAGCTTAGTTTTGTCGTTTAATAAATATCAATATACCAGTACATAAAGAAAAATTATAGTGTTTCATAGTGTGAGGGGTGACCGCAGTCGTGGTTGCCCTTTTTTTATTTCGTTACTCGGAATTCGTTATCCGTTACTCATTATTCGTTAGATAACGAGTAACGAATTCCGAGTAACGATTACCGAATCACCAACCCATCATAAGCCAGAGCCACATTATTAGGTAGCGTCTTTTGTACATCTTCATATTTGCCCATTGAGTGGCTAATGTGTGTTAAAAAGGTTTGTTCTGGTTTTATCCTTTCTACTAAAGCTAACGCTTCTTTTAGGTTCAGATGAGAATGATGCGTATGGTGGTGGAGCGCATTAAGAATGAGCGTTTTAGTCCCTTTTATTTTTTCTAATTCTTCTGATTGTATTGATTTACAATCTGTTATGTAGGTTAAGTCATCAAACCTAAAACCTAAAATGGGCAATTTTTCGCCGTGCCACACCTCAATGGGTTGAATCTCAAAGCCTTCAATCGCAAAATTTTGTTCCTTAGAAATCGTCTCAAATACCAACCGAGGCGCACCGGGATAAGCATTTTCACCAAAAGCATAGCCAAAACGGTTCATCAACGACTGCTGTACTGAGGGGGTCGCATGAAGCGGCATGTGCTTTTTATGCTTAAAATTCAGGGGTCGCACGTCATCGAGACCGACTGTATGGTCGTTGTGGTCGTGTGTGAAAAGAATCGCCACAATATCATCCACATGCGCACGAAGCATCTGTTGTCGAAAATCGGGTCCCGTATCAATAACAATATTTTTTCCATTAAAACTGACCATGCCTGAGGTGCGCAGACGATTATCACGCGTGTCATCTGACGTGCAAACAGGGCAAGGGCAACCGATAACGGGTACGCCTTGTGATGTACCTGTACCTAAAAAAGTGAACTGAAGGTTTGAGGTGGACATATTTTAAATATTGAGCGAACAAATTTCGTCAAATAATTGTGAAAAGTGCCCCCCTCAGTATTTTTCCGTCTTATAAGTCATTAATGTTTCCCACAAATACGAAAAAAAGAATCAAACAGCTATAATCGGTTTGATTTGTCTATTTTTACGCCTTAATTTTTTACATAAACAACCAAATTTTTTTCCAAAATGATAAAAAAAATCTTATTCATTGTTTTCATTACGTCGTGTTTTACACCGCTTTTTTCTCAAAAGAAAATTACCATTGAAGACATTTGGCAGAATGGCACTTTTCGCGTAAAAAGTGTGCCTGGCTTTAATTTTTTGAAAGATGGCAAACATTATTCAGCCAATTTGGACAATACGATAGCCAAATTTGACCTAACGACAGGCAAACAAGTGGGGATTATTTTCGAGTCTAAAATGCCTTTTAACGAATACACTTTTAGTGATGACGAATCTAAAATTCTTTTGGCGACTGAATCTGAACAGATTTACCGCCGTTCATCGAAAGGTTTTTACAGCGTTTGGGATGGTAAAACGGCTACCCCCCTACTCCCCTCAGTAAAACAAAGCAATCCGACGTTTAATCCTCAAGCGACGCATGTGGCTTATACTGCGAATAACAATTTGTATATCAAGGATTTACGAAAAAATCAAGTCAAGCAAGTGACCAAAGATGGGGCTCAAAACCGCATCATCAATGGTCTGTGCGATTGGGTTTATGAAGAAGAATTTGGCTTTACACGGGCATTTGAATGGTCGCCCGATGGCTCAAAAGTGGCTTTTTTGCGCTTTGATGAAACGGCTGTGCCAGAATACACCTTAGAGTTTTTCAATAATGGTGTTTATCCAGAGCCTTATAAATTCAAATATCCAAAAGTTGGAGAGAAAAATTCGATTGTAACTGTTTGGATTTATGATATAAAACGAGGTAGAACAAGACAAGTGCAAACGGATGCGGGGGAATATTTTCCGCGTTTGAAATGGACTCCCGACAATCAACTCGTCGTTTTCAAGCTCAATCGCTTGCAAAATGAATTAGATTTCCTTGTAGCAGATGCCAAAACAGGCAAAACGACCCTTTTGATGAAAGAAACGCGCCCCACATTTGTAGATGTGAATTTGAATGATGATATGACCTTTTTGAAGGACGGTTCTTTCATCAAATCGAGCGAACAAGACGGTTGGAATCAAATTTATCATTATGGAAAAGATGGTAAAATCATTAAACAATTGACCAAAGGCAATTTTGATGTCCGCAAAATTTATGGCATTGACGAAGCTCGTGGCGAAGTTCTGTATCAAGCATCGAAAGAGTCGCCGATGGTTAAAGGCATTTATGGAGTTAAAATTGATGGTTCAAGCGGTCGTTACCTGTCGGGCGGACGCGGTGTCAACGATGCCCAATGGAGCAGCACTTACGATTATTTAGTTTTGACAAATTCAAAAGTCAATGAGCCGCCTACTTATGCGGTCATTGAAAATGGCGGAAAAGTCGTCAGAATGATTGAGGACAATGCCGTTATACGTCGTCAGCAATTTGAATATGAAGTGGGCAGTACCACGTTTTTTTCTTTCAAAACTACTGAGGGGGTCGAGTTGAACGGTTGGATGATGCGTCCACAAGGCTTTGATTCCACGAAACAGTATCCCGTTTTTATGACCCAATATTCAGGTCCAGGTAGCCAGCAAGTCGTTGACCAATGGATGGGCAACAACTATTGGTGGTATCAAATGCTGGTGCAAAAAGGCTACTTAGTCGTTTGTATTGACCCACGTGGCACAGGCGGACGCGGCGAGGCATTTAGAAAAATAACCTACAAACAATTGGGTCATTATGAGACCATTGACCAAATTGAAGCCGCAAAATGGTTGGCAAAACAGCCTTACGTGAACGGTAAACGCATCGGTATTTTTGGTTGGAGTTATGGCGGTTATATGTCGAGTTTGTGTATTTTGAAAGGCAATGATGTCTTCAAAACGGCTATTGCGGTTGCGCCTGTAACGAATTGGAAATGGTATGATTCGGTCTATACAGAGCGTTATATGCAAACAGAAAAGGAGAATGCGGCGGGTTATAAAGACAATTCACCCGTGAATTTTGCCGATAGGCTCAAAGGCAATTACCTACTGATTCATGGCACAGCGGACGATAATGTCCATTTTCAAAACTCCATTGAGATGGCAAATGCACTCATCGCTGCCAATAAACAGTTCGATACTTACTTTTATCCTAACCGCAATCATGGTATCTATGGCGGCATGGCAAGGCTGCATTTATATACTAAAATGACGAATTTCCTTTTGGAAAAGCTTTAATTTTTTTTTACACTGATTAGACTGATACGACAGATTTTCTCTGATTTTTTCTCTCCAATAATGTTAGAAAAGAAAAAATCAGAGAAAATCTGTCGTATCAGTCTAATCAGTGGTCAAAGCTAAGTAATTATAAATCACCCCTTTTGATAACTCATAATTCATACTAAAATCATGTCAGTTCATTCAGATATTAAACGCATCACCGTCAACACATTGCTCAAAATGAAAACCAGTGGTGAGAAAATCGCTATGTTGACGGCTTATGATTATTCCATGGCGCGCATTGTTGACGAAGCGGGCATTGATGTCATTTT
The DNA here is from genome assembly GCA_043744475.1 of Saprospiraceae bacterium. Classification (GTDB taxonomy): domain Bacteria; phylum Bacteroidota; class Bacteroidia; order Chitinophagales; family Saprospiraceae; genus JAAFJT01. The sequence continues at coordinate 4,843 of JAYTUR010000590.1, forward strand.
GGTTGGTGACTCCGCATCGAATGTCATGGCGGGGCATGAAACGACATTGCCAATTACACTTGACCAAATGATTTATCATGCGCAATCGGTCATTCGAGCAGTCAAACGGGCTTTGGTGGTTGTGGATTTGCCGTTTGGTTCATATCAAGGCAATTCACGCGTCGCACTCGAATCGGCTATCCGCATTATGAAAGAATCGGGTGCGCACGCTGTAAAAATGGAAGGTGGCATCGAAATTAAGGAATCCGTTGTCCGCATTTTGTCGGCAGGAATCCCTGTTATGGGTCATTTGGGTTTGGTACCGCAAAGTATTTATAAATTCGGAACTTATGCCGTCCGTGCTAAAGAAGAGGACGAAGCGAACCGTTTGCGCAGCGATGCTAAACTTTTAGAGGAGATTGGTTGTTTCGGTGTTGTTTTAGAAAAAATACCCGCGACATTGGCGACGGAAGTGTCGCAAAGCATTGAAATTCCAACAATTGGCATCGGTGCTGGCGGCGGTTGCGATGGTCAAGTATTGGTTTTACACGACGTTCTGGGTTTGACAAAAGAGTTTCAACCGCGTTTTTTACGCCGCTATCTTGAACTTTTTGATGAAATTAAAGGGGCTATCAGTCATTATGTAACTGATGTGAAATCTAAAGATTTTCCAAACGAGAAAGAACAGTATTAACGAAGTATGAACGATGTATGATGTGGAACTATTAAACTTGCTACTCACTGTTTCTCGCAGAGCGAGAAATGCGTGCTTTAAGGGATTTTTTA
>JAYTUR010000591.1:0-5596 GCA_043744475.1 Saprospiraceae bacterium
AACAAAAGCCGTTTCAATCCCGAAGAATTTTACGCCCTGCGTGAGCATTTATACCAATATTTAGACGCTTTTCCCTACGATAAACCCTCAATTGGCATCATTTCACCTTATCGAGAACAAGTGGTTTTTATAGAAAAAGAAATTGAAATGGATCCTCTTTTGTCGGGTATGGATTTGACGATTCAAACGATTGACGGTTTTCAAGGACAAGAGCGTGACGTCATTTACATCTCTCTCGTGCGCTCAAACACAAAAAGTGAAATCGGCTTTTTGAACGATTACCGCCGCATGAATGTCGCCATGACCCGCGCCCGCATGAAGCTGATTGTGGTTGGCGACAGTGGCACGATTGGCAACGATAAATTCTATAAATCTTTTTTGGATTATGCGGACGCAGAAGGGTCTTACAGGTCGGCTTGGGAGTTTATGAAGCCGTGATTCAATCCACATAGGTTTCTTTAATTATCGCCTTTGTTTTTTCAATTTCATTAGCTTCTAATGCACCCAACTTTTTCACAAGACGCGATTTATCAACCGTTCTGATTTGGTCTAACACAATCCAACGGTGTGTTTTCTTTTGATTTATTTCAATTCTTGTTGGATACGGTTTTGAGCTGCTTGTCAGCGGTGCAATGACGATTGTTTGCAGATATTTATTCATTTCTTTGGGTGAAATCACCACACAAGGGCGCGTTTTTTTCATTTCACTGCCAATTGTCGAGTCTAAATTGACCAAAACGATGTCATATTGGTTTATGGTTTCCATTCTTCAAAGTCTTCATCATCAAAAACATTGTCTATTAACAGTTGGTCATCACCATTTTCGTGCATCAACTGAAACGATTCTGCCCAACCTTTTCGGGGTTCAGATTTGGGTTTTAAAATCATGTAATCTTCTTCAAGAATAAGTTCTAAGGTGTCACTTACCTTATATTTCTCCAAAATTGTTTTTGAAAGCCTTATACCTTTTGAATTACCGATATTTATGACTGAAATTTCCATTGTTTATTTTATTTTGTTATTACAAAGTAATTACAATGTGAGCGATTTTCCTAATTTTTATGGGTTTTTTGTTGCAAATGCTTCAATGAAACACATCAGCTACAAGCGGTTTTTCACTCATCCGGCTTCAAATTCAACCGTATCGCCAAATCCTTCACCAACGGATTAACTTCCATCATCAACATCAATTTATCGCGCGGTGTGAGGTATTTTCTAAGCGGTGCAGACTTCGTTTCTTGCGGTGCTAAGGTTTCATCATAGACGATTTCGAGGGTTAATTCGGCATCATTGAGGTCAAAACGTAGGAAATCGGGCAAGCGAAACTCTTGTTGGATGATACCGACCATTAAAGTCGAACCCACGGTGGCAGTTACTTTTTTAACTTTCAATGTCAATTTTGCAGATTGTAGAGCAGCTTTTGTGGAAGGCGATTCATGGCTTTCAGCATATTTTGCCCACGATTCTTTGAGGTTTTCAGCACTTAGTTTTGAAACAGTCTGTTTCAAAATATGCTCTTCTGCTTCGATTTGGGCAGCAATCGCCTCCAAAGAACCAATTTTCATTGACGCACCAAAGCTGCTTGTTGCCGCATTACTACTCGCTGACGTACTGACTTTTTTTGTGGGAACGGCTGGACCCGGCGTTTCTTCACCCTTATTTATAGGTGGAACGGGTTCTTCGGCGGTAGAAATAGGTGTTTCTACGGCTTTATACTGAGGGGGTGCTTGCGTACCCGTTTTGGTACTTTTAGATTCTAATTTGTTGGCGACATTAGTTTTTTTTTCAACGAGCATCTGTTGCGGCATCGCTGTTAGGTCAACCGCCCGACCAATATAGGTCATTTTTATCAATGCCATTTCAATATGCAAACGCTTGTAACGTGCCATTTTGTAGTTGACATCACAATCGTTGCACAAATTAAGTGCCGTCAGAATAAAAGACGTTGAAGACAAAGCCGCTTGATTTTGATACCGTTGTTTTAAATTTTCACCGACTTCAAGCAATTGTAAAGTTTGTAAATCCTTAGAAACCAATATATTGCGCAGATGTTCCGCCAAACCAACGATAAATGTATCGCCTTCAAAACCACGCCGCATTACGTCTTCAAAAATATTCAATACTGAGGGGAGGTCTTCTGAGAGTAACGCATCGGTAATTTTGAAAAAATAATCGTAGTCCAATACGTTTAGATTTTCAATAACATCGGCGTAGTGAATCGTGTTGTCCGTACTCGCTGAAACGATGCGGTCAAAAATAGACAAGGCATCACGTAAAGCACCGTCCGCCTTTTGAGCGATGATGTGCAGCGCATCAGGGTCGGCAGTAATGCCTTCCTCTGTGCATATTTTTTGCAGATGCGATACAATATCAGGTATCTGAATCCGTCTAAAATCAAAGATTTGGCAACGAGAAAGAATTGTTGGAATGATTTTATGCTTCTCCGTCGTCGCTAAAATAAAAATAGCATGAGCCGGTGGTTCTTCGAGCGTTTTCAAAAAAGCATTAAACGCCGCTGATGACAGCATGTGCACCTCATCAATAATAAAAACTTTGTACTTACCTTGTTGGGGTGGTATACGGGTCTGGTCAACAAGCGAGCGCACATGTTCAACCGAATTGTTTGAAGCTGCATCAAGTTCAAAAATATTGAATGACGCACTTTGACTGAATGCACGGCAGGAATCGCAGGTACCGCACGCCTCAAAATCAGGGGTACGAGCCGTACAGTTGAGTATTTTTGCCAAAATACGCGCATTGGTCGTTTTACCAACCCCGCGAGGACCACAAAACAAAAAAGCATGGGCAATATGATCCGTCCGCAACGCATTTTTCAAGGTTTGCGAGACGTGTGCCTGTCCAACGACATCAGAAAATTTCTGTGGACGGTATTTGCGTGCCGATACGATAAATTCGCTCATGGCGCAAAACTACGGAATTAAACGATGTCGTTAATAAGTTTTTTTCCACATTTTTGCAATGATTTGTTTGATGTGGTTGAACCACGAATGGCACGAATTTTACGAATTCACTAATTGCGACATAACTGTTTACGTCTGGATTAGTAAATTCGTAAAATTCGTGCCATTCGTGGTTCAATAATCCGTAAATTCACCCAAAATTTAATTTATGACGCAAGTAAAATCATTCGCTTTCAATCCATTTTCCGAAAACACTTATATCGTTTTTGATGACGAAACACGCGAAGCCATCATCTTTGACCCAGGCTGTTACACGACAAATGAACGTAAACATCTTTCAAAATTCATAGCAGATAATCAGTTGATTGTCAAACGATTAATCAATACACATTGTCACCTAGACCATGTTTTTGGCAATCCTTACATCATCGAAACCTATAACGTACCCTTGGAATGTCACCGTGCTGAATTACCTATTTTGGCTCGTGTTGAAGCCGCAGGAATGATGTTTGGCGTTCCTGTTCCGCCACAAGAGACCCCCTCAGTATTTATAGAAGATAACGATGTAATTACCCTCGGCGGCATCGAATTAAAAGTCATTTTAGCCCCTGGGCACTCGCCCGGTAGTTTGTGTTTTTATGATGAGAAGCATCAGTTTTTGATTGGTGGCGACGTGCTTTTCTTCGGCAGTATAGGTAGAACCGACCTGCCTGGAGGGAATCATGCACACCTTATTAACAGCATCCAAACCCGTCTGATGCCTTTACCCGACGACGTAAAAGTGTACTCAGGGCATGGTCAACCGACAACGATTGGTTACGAAAGAAGACACAACCCATTTTTAAATTGACACATGGAACGAAAATTTCTGTCATATCGCCATTCCACCATCAGCTACTTGCGTTTCGGCACAGGAGAGCGGTTGCTTTTTGCATTTCATGGCTTTGGTGATAGAGGGGCGATGTGGTTGAATATACGGGAGGGCTTGACAGAAGAATTTACAGTCATCGCCATTGGGTTACCGTTTCATGGGCATACAGTTTGGCGGGAAGACGTTTTTCGCAGCCGTGATTTCGAAGCTATTGTGCAACAATTATTGCTTATTGAAGGTAAAGAACGTTTTTCATTAGCGGGTTTCAGCTTCGGTGCGCGCATTGTGCAACGGCTGTTTTTTAGGTTCCAACATCGTATTGACCATATTTTACTGTTTGCGCCCGATGGGTTTGGCACAAAATGGATGTTTGAAATCACAATGATTCCGCCCTTTATCCGCCGTTTTACAAAATGGTTTCTCAATCGTCCGAGTTGGTTTGTGCGTATTTTGACCTTTTTTTACGAGCGAAAACTCATCAATCGCTTCATTTACTCCTTCACTTACAACCATTTAGGTCGGGCTGAACGGCGCGAACGGCTTTTTTCTTATTGGCTTTCGATGGATGATTTTGTGATAAAACCTGAACGTTTTAAAACACGTCTAGTAAAAAGCGGTATTCCTACGGATGTTTTTTTTGGAAAAAACGACGATATCGTTCCAATCCGCAGCGGCAATTGGTTAGCAAATGAAACCACGAATATTAGACTGCACATTGTTGATGATGGACATAAATTGGTTAATGAGAAACGAAATGAAGCATTGAAAGCTATTTTTCAACCGCCTGTTTTGACGTGAAGTTTTTCAAAACACCTCAACAATAATATAAAAAACTGTTGATAAGCCTGTTGACAAGCCTAACTTATACAAGGGCTTTCCTATAAAAAAAACGTTTTAGGGCTACGCCCTGAAAAAATATTGTTGTTATCGTTTACTACCCATATTTAGCACCTCTGGTGCATTTTCACTCGTGCTTTATTGCGCCGTCAGGTGCATGATATGGGTAGCAACGATTTATCTAAGGCTATTTTATCGCCCTGTAAGGGCAAAATAAACTTTTATAGGAAGCCTTTAACTTATACAGACTTTGTTGCTACTCGCCCAATTTTTAATAATTTTACGTCTTCAAACACAATGAAGTTGTATCAAAAACATAAATCATTTTTCATTTTTAAACAATCATGTTAAAAATAAAAGTCAAAGCAAGTCAGATTACGAACCTGACAGATGCCCGTTATTTTGCTGCCAAAGAAGTTGAGTGGTTGAGCTTTAATTTTACTGAGGGGTCTGAAAATTATATTGACCCGATGCGCGCACGCGCGATGTTTGAATGGGTAGAAGGTCCACACATTGTCGGCGAGTTCGATGGACTATCGGCGGCAGATATTAACTTTTATACTGAGGGGTATCAATTGAGTCATGTTCAAGTTGGTGCAAAGACACGTGCAGACGAAGTTTTTGACCTAAAAGCTTCATCTATTATCAAAGAAATTATTGTTGAAACAACGACAAACACCGATATACTGAGGGGTCAGATGCGCCCCTTGGCGGCAACGGTTGAAGCCTTTCAATTTAATTTTGAAAAAAATGGATTGGATTTTTTGAGCCTTAAAAATGCAAATTCATCACTCCCTTTAAGTGATTTAAAAGCTCTTTGCTTAGAGTTTAAAATTATATTAGCTATTGATTTTCAAACAATTATGCTTGATGAACTGCTTAGTTTAAATCCTTATGGTTTGAGTGTGACAGGTGGCGAAGAGGAAAAAGTAGGCGTGAAATCGTTTGATGAATTGGATGATATTTT
>JAYTUR010000592.1:0-1459 GCA_043744475.1 Saprospiraceae bacterium
CAACTTTTGTATGACCGTTTGACCAATTTGGAATTGATTTTTTGGTCTTTGGGCGATGATGTGTTGGATAAAATCATCACAGATAAAAACAGTCAAGCCCTCAATGAAAGCTACGAAGCGATTATTGAAAATCGGCGATTTTCTAAGTACGAGCAGCCTAATTTTGAAAAAGTAGCGGCTTAGGAATGGCACACGGATTAGACGGATACGACAGATTTTCACTGATTTTTTTCATGTAGTTCTGCAAGAATCAGTGAAAATCTGTCGTATCATCTTATTCATTGGTCAAAAAAATAAAAAATAAAACCGTTTGAACTTTTTTAAATGAATAAATGTTCATATATTTGTACTTAAATAAAAATAACATGGTAGAACTCATCTTACAGAAATGGACTTTTATGCGCTTTTTGCGCTTAGGTATGGGCGTTTGGCTCATCGTTGAAAGCATCACGAGCCACGAAACGGCTTTTATGATACTCGGCGGCTTATTTACAGCACAAGCTGTTTTCAATATGGGCTGCATGGGTGGAAATTGTGCTGTTAATACACCCCTAATGCGCCAAAATCGTTTTAGTAATACAGAAGAAACAACTTTTGAAGAAATAAAATAAAAATAATAAAAATCATGGCAGTTTCATTCAATGAACTTATCAAATCAGAAAAACCCGTTCTCGTTGACTTTTCCGCAGAATGGTGTGGTCCGTGCAAAATGCTCGCGCCGATATTAAAAGAAGTCAAAAACAAAATCGGCGATGATGCTAAAATTGTTAAAATTGACGTGGATACCAATCCTGCTATTTCAGAACAATTGCAAATTCGCTCTGTGCCGACAATGATTATTTTCCAAAATGGCGAAGCGAAATGGCGGCAGTCGGGCGTATTAACGGCTGTTCAAATAGAACAAGTCTTGCGTCCTTTTATGGTTGCAACGACTTGATAATGAATCGTTTAAAGCATCATTAACCGACGGCGAAGTTCTAAACTTCGCCGTCGGTCATTTTTAAAAATAAAAAAAATTAATTATGCTAAATTTCTTAAAAAATCTCTTCGGCGGCGGCAGTGCATCGGCGGCGTATGCCAATTTGAATCCTGATGATTTTGGTCAAAAAATGGCACAACATACTGAGGGGGTCGTTTTAGATGTCCGAACAGCCGATGAATTTAAAACGGGTCATCTACCCAAAGCCATCAATGCCAATGTGATGAGCAACGAGTTGATTACCAAAGCTGCTAAACTCAATAAAGCCAAACCCGTTTTCGTCTATTGCCGAAGCGGTGCACGGAGCGCAAGAGCATGTAAAACGCTGGTGAATATGGGTTTTACGGACGTTTATAATATGTCGGGCGGGATTGCGAGTTGGGCTGGGAAAATTGTGAAGTAAGTCTAACCTAAACATGGGTAAATAAAAAGAGATGAATACGGACGGTATTCATCTCTTTTTATTTACCCATGTTTAGG
>JAYTUR010000593.1:0-1458 GCA_043744475.1 Saprospiraceae bacterium
AAAGGATATTGATTATCAACAATTTAGCGAAGCCAATGTCTTAAAAGTAGATGATGTACTGAGGGGGTTACAAGAATTGGCAAAGCGGCATCGAGCGCAGTTTCCTAACCTTGAAGTCATTGGAATCACAGGTTCAAATGGCAAAACGATTGTCAAAGAATGGTTGTTTGAGTTGTTACGTGATGACTTTAATATCGTTCGCTCACCTGCCAGTTTTAACTCTCAAATTGGGGTGCCGATGTCCGTTTGGCAGATTCGTCCCGAACATGATTTGGCGATTATTGAGATTGGTATTTCGAAGGTGGGTGAAATGGAAGAATTGCGAGAAATCGTTCAACCGACAATAGGCATTTTTACCAATTTAGGAGCTGCGCACGATGCGGGTTTTGCTTCTCGTGATGAGAAATTGAAAGAGAAATTAAAACTTTTTGATAAGTCTAAATTATTAATTTTTAAGGGAGATGAAGTAAGTAATGCTATTTCTAAATGGCTTATTAAAACAATTAAAGTAAGCTGGTCGGAAACTGAAACAGCTGATTTGAGCATCAAAGAAAAACAAGGGCAAGATGATGGTTCAACAAGAATAACAGCTATTTATCACAAAAAAAACATTGAAGCACACCTACCTTTTAGCGATAAAGCCATGCTTTCTAATGCGTATTTGTGTTGGTTGACCATGTTGACATTAAAAATCCCCCCCTCAGTATGCGCGGCGCGTTTACATCGTTTGGCGGCTTTGGCGATGCGTTTGGATGTCCGTTCAGGTATGGGCGGCTCGATTATCGTTAATGATTCTTATAGCAACGACTTGACTTCTTTGCCGATTGCACTCGATGTTTTGATACAAAAAAGTCGCCATTTGCCTCGTGTGGTTATTTTGAGTGACTTATTGCAAACAATGGGTGATGATGAAAATGTCTATCAACAGGTTGCTCAATTATTGGTTGAAAAAGGTGTTCAAAAATTGATTTGTATAGGTGATAGTATTGGTATTATAAAAAAATATTTGCCACAAAATATTAAATATCAATATTTTAATACAACAAATGATTTTTTACAACAAATTCAATATTCTGATTTTTATCAAGAGGCTATTCTCATTAAAGGGGCAAGGTTGTTTGGTTTTGAACGCATAGCAGCACGTCTTTCTGCCAAAACACACAAAACAGTGCTTGAAGTGAACCTGGATGCTTTGGGGCATAATTTGTCTGTTTTCAGAAATTTACTGCGGGAGACAAACTCAAAATCCAAAACGCAAAATCCAAAACTGATGGCTATGGTCAAAGCCTCTGCTTATGGCAGCGGTTCAGATGAGGTAGCACATTTACTTGAACAACGCGGCATGGACTATCTCGCTGTCGCGTATGCTGACGAGGGCGTTCAGTTGCGAAAAGCAGGTATTAAATTGCCGATTATGGTCATGAATCCTGAAGTGGCGAGTTTCGATGTGATGCAACG
>JAYTUR010000594.1:0-1457 GCA_043744475.1 Saprospiraceae bacterium
ATTGTCAAACCAAATTTCTTTATCGTTTTTGAAATAATCGGCAACAATTCTGTTCGTAAAATAGGTGTAAAACAAAGCGGCATCTAAGCCAATATACCCGCGCCGATGTGTCAATGTGGTGTTGTAATTCAGATTGATGTTGTAAGATTGTTCAGGTTTTAGGTCTGAACCAATGACGATACGCCGCGCACCATTGAACGCACGTTCATCTTCTGAAAATAAATTGACGACGCGATAACCATTGCCCAAACCCAAACGAAATGTATTCGTTGGATTTACTGTCCATTTCCAATTCAAACGCGGCGAAAAGATATTGCCATGTTTTGAGTTAAAATCGTAGCGCAAACCCGCCAAAAGGGTATGTTTTTCATTAAAATGCATCTCATCTTGTAGAAAAATGCCAGGCAACCAAGTGTGCGAAGGTTGATTAATAGGGTTTAAAGTATCGGCAGAACGAGTCAAAGCAGAATTGTCGTCATAAGCCGTATAACGCACAGCCGTTCCCAACAAAATATCATGTGTTTTACTGAGGGGTTTGTTCCACGTCATTTGTGCAAAGCCAATTTGTTGCGTCGCTAAAAAAGGACGGTTGCCATAAGCAGAGTTTTGGTCGTGGAAATTGTAGGAATATTGGAACTTCACTTTCTCTTTTACAGGCAAATCATAAACGCCAATGAGTTCAAAACGATTCGTCGTAATCTGTTCGCCATAGACTTCTGAACCGCCCCGATACTTGTTTTGCCATTGTAATTCACCACCAAAACGGTCTTCATAGACATAGCGCAGTGCAAAATGGGTTTGTTTATCGTCTTCTCTTTTAAACTGCCATTTATTGAAGATAGATGCCCGTTTTTGGAGCGTTACGTCTGTAAAGTTGTCATGATTAACATCCCAACGTTTTTGAAAATTAAAGGCATTGGCACTCAAAAGACTTGTAAAACGCCCAATTTTAAACTTTGTGGCAGCATCTAAACCCATTTCACCATAAGAAGTGCCATTGATATCAATATTCAAACGCGGTGCTTTATCGGCACTTTTCGTAATCACATTTATCAAACCACCCACGGCTTCTGAACCATAAAGCGTCGAACTGGGTCCTTTTATAATCTCAATGCGTTCTACCATCGAATTAGGAATCCCCATCAAACCATAGACTGTCGAGAGTGCGCTCACAATCGGCATACCGTCAATCATCACCATCGTATAACCGCCTTCCATGCCGTTGATGTGAATGTCGCCTGTATTGCACACATTGCAACTAATAGTCGGCTGAACACCGTTGACCATACCAATCGATTCAAACAAATTAGGCGTTGGGTTTTTCAAAAACAACTTAGGCGTAATGATATCAATGGGTACAGCAGATTGTGAACGGGAGACTTCTTTCATCGTGCCTGTAATGACGACTTCGTCTAATTTAGCTTCGGATTCAGTCAATACCATATTGACTATCAATA
>JAYTUR010000595.1:0-5578 GCA_043744475.1 Saprospiraceae bacterium
CCATCTTTGAGAACGATAAAGGCTTTAGTGCCTTTTGTATTTAAAAATTGGCGCAACGAATCCATTTTAGGCGTGCACCAATTCATAGATGTTTGTGGCGCAACGGTTTCCCAGGTATTGCCCAAAACAGGCGGGAAATAGAGGTTTTGAGCTGTACTAAAAAGAGCGCAGAAGCAGAAAGCAAGTATGAATATTTTTTTCATAATTTTAAATTTTAGAATAAAAAAGCCTTTAAGATACTGTTTCTTAGAACGAGCATTTTCCTCGAAGGTTTAATATACCTTAAGATCGAAATAGGTTACTATTTTTGCAATATTCATTTTCAAACTGTAAAATTTAAAGTACATGAAAAAACACTTAATATTGTTGTTCTTCTTTTGTTTACTTCTAAACACCCCCCTCAGTATAAACGCCCAAAAAACGACTTTTGACCTACTTATTCGCAATGGGAAAGTGATTGATGGGTCTGGAAATCCTTGGTTTCGGGCGGATATTGGTATTGTGGGTGGTAAAATCGCTGCCATAGGTCGCTTAGATTCCACGCAAGCGAAAAGGACGATTGATGCGGCGGGTATGGTCATTTCGCCCGGTTTTATTGACGTACATACACATGCAGAGGACGGCATAAAACGAGTGCCGACAGCAGATAACTTTATTTTAGATGGTGTAACTTCTATTATTACAGGCAATTGTGGCGGTTCAGAAGACAATTTGAGTGATTTTTTCAAGAAAATAATGGAGAAAGGTATATCAGTCAATATGGGTTCCTTTATCGGTCACAACAACGTGCGGCGACAAGTGATGAAAAAAGCCATGCGCGACCCAACCCCCAAAGAACAAGCAGAGATGGAACGCCTCGTTGAAAAAGCGATGAAACAAGGGGCAGTGGGTTTGTCAACGGGTTTGATTTATATTCCAGGCACGTATGCCAAAACGCCCGAAGTGGTCGGTTTGGCGAAAGTTGCGGCAAAATACGGCGGCATTTACACCTCGCACATCAGAAATGAAGGTGAAAAGGTTGAAGATGCCATTGCCGAAGCGATTACGATTGGGCGTGAAGCGCATATTCCCGTAGAGATTTCTCATTTTAAAATCTCATTTAAACCGCTTTGGGGCAAAAGTACGGAGACGGTGGCAATGGTCGAAAAGGCACGTCAAGAGGGCATTGATGTCAATATCGATCAATATCCTTACACTGCCAGCAGTACAAATATGGGTACAATGCTGCCCAATTGGGCATTGGCAGATGGCGATTCAGCCATGAAGGCGCGTTTTGCAGACGCCTCAGTACATGCAAAAATCAAAGCTGAAATGATTGAGGGTTTGACAAAAGACCAACGCACCCATTGGGATTATGCCGTCGTCGCGCATTGTGTGGCAGACCCAAAAATGGATGGTAAAACGGTTTCAGAGATAAATATACTGAGGGGTCGTCAATCGACGGCAGGAGAGGAAGTGGAAACGGTTTTTGAACTTTTGGCAAAAGGGGGTGGACAAATGATTTATCATAAAATGAGCGAAGAAGATGTGGATTACATCTTAAGATACCCTAATACGATGATTGCGAGTGATGCGGGTGTTCAAGTCTTTGGGTTTGGTGTAACGCATCCACGTGCTTATGGTACGAATGCGCGTGTACTGTCTCGTTATGTGCGTGAGCGCAAAACATTGACTCTTGAAGATGCGATTCGGCGCATGACTTCTTTGCCCGCACAGCGATTTCGGATTGATGATAGAGGTTTATTGAGAGTTGGTTTTGCTGCCGACATTCTTGTTTTTGATGAAAAAACAGTGAGTGATAAAGCGACTTTTGAACGCTCACATGCCTATTCCGTTGGTTTTAAATGGGTTATTGTGAATGGTGTTATAACAGTAGAAAAAGGTCAGCATAGTGAGGCGAAAGCAGGGCAAATCATATTTGGAAAGGGTTTTTCTAAATAAAAAAAAGGCATTTTTTCTTTAAAAAGGGAACAGTTTTGTATCTTTGGGGCGTTGATTCTAATTGATTTAGAGGGAATTATAGATTCAATTCATTTGACTTTCTTTTATTCAACAATTAAAAACATATTTTACATAACTTTATTTATTTAAATTCAACTATTATGAATTCGAAATTAAAACTCTTCATCATTCTTCTTTGCTGTGGCACACTATCATTAACGTCTTGTGTGACTAAGAAAGAATTCAAAAAAGTTCAAAGTGATTTGGATCTTGCCAATCAACAATTGGGCAAATGCGGCGAAAGTCTCAATGACTACATGAAACGCCTTTCTGCTTGTAACCAAGAAACAGAGAGACTCAAAGGTGAAATCAAAACAGCACAAGGCACTGTTCAAGTACGTGAAGAGCAGATTAAGGATTTGAAAGACCAAATCGCTGATGTCAGAAAATCGCGTGACAATCAAGTACAAGCAGTCGGTGACTTAACCGTGTTGTCACAATCTGCCAGCAACAATATCAAAGCGACTTTGGATCAGTTGGAAGGCAAAGACAGATACATCAAATACCTACAAGCTGCTAAATCACAAGCAGATTCTATCAATTTGGTATTGGCAGTTAACTTGAAAAGTGTATTGAAAGATGGTATTGACGACAAAGATGTGGACATTAAAGTGGACAAAACGGTTGTATTTATCAATTTGTCTGACAAAATGTTGTATCAAAGCGGTAGCGCCAACATCACAGCGAGAGCGAATGATGTTTTAGGTAAAATTGCTCAAATTGTCGCATCAAGACCTGATGTTGAGGTTATGGTTGAAGGTTATACGGACAATGTGGCTATCAAAAATGCTTGTTTGGAAGATAACTGGGATTTAAGTGTGAAAAGAGCAACTTCGGTTGTTCGTGCATTGCAAAAGAACTTCAAAATTGATCCGAACAAGTTGATTGCAGCGGGTCGTGGCGAATACAATACATTGGCTGACAATGCAACGGCAGAAGGTCGTTCGACTAACCGTCGTACACGTATCATCATTATGCCTAAGTTGAATCAGTTTTATGATTTGTTAAACCCTGCGAATGTGCCAGGTGCACGCAAGTAATTTTTTTTTAAATTATTGAATGCAAAATCTAAGAGGAATTAGCGGAACAAGTCCGCCAATTCCTTTTTTTATGTACTTTCGTGCTGTATTTACTCTTTATTTCAGATTTACCTAAACGCAATTATCATGCTTTTACAATCAAAAAATATCCATTTTTACTTGCTTTTGATTGGCTCGTCCTTCTTTATGACTGCCGCTTCTTGTAAAAAAACACAAGGCGGCGATACGCCTATCACACCCACAACGCCCACCCGTGTTTTTTACGCACCCGACAAATTTGTGATGGGTGCTGACCTTTCTTACGTCAATCAAATACAAGACTATAGTGGCGTTTACAAAGATTCATCAAAGGTGAAAGACCCGTTTGTGTTGTGTAAAGACCGTGGCACAAACCTCGTGCGGGTACGTCTTTGGCATTCGCCAACATGGACAGCCCCTTTGAACAATGGCAAAATGTACAACGACATCGTTGATGTAGCCAAAACCATCAAACGCGCCAAAGATGCAGGTATGACCGTCAACCTCGATTTGCATTATTCAGACACTTGGGCTGACCCGAGTAAGCAAGCTGTGCCAAAAGCTTGGGAAGGACTACCCCTCAGTATTTTGAAGGATTCGGTGTATAATTATACACTTTCAGTGCTTAATTACTTGAAAGCAAGGAATTTGACGCCAGAAATGATTCAAGTCGGCAATGAAACCAATGGTGGTATGTGCTTCCCTGTCGGTAAAATAGTCAGTAACAACTACCAACCTTTTGCAGATTTATTGAAAAGCGGCATCAAAGCGGTGCGTGATTTTTCGGCAACATCAACTATCAAACCGCAAATTATTTTGCATGTGGCTCAATTACAAAACGGGGATTGGTGGGCAGATGGTGTTATCAACAAAGGAGGCGTAACGGATTTTGACGTATTGGGCTTGTCGCATTATTATCTGTGGTCAACGATTAATTCGATGGCAGATATTGGCACAACCATTAAAAATTTGAAAACCAAATACGGCAAAAAGGTTATGATAGTCGAAACCGCTTATTCATGGACAACGGCTAACGCAGACTCTTATAACAACATCATGTCCGACCCTTCAAAGACCCCTCAGTATCCGTTGACTTCGGTAGGGCAATACAATTACATGAAAGACTTGACTCAAACGGTCATCACGGCAGGCGGTTCGGGCATCATGTATTGGGAACCCGCTTGGATCACGTCTTCGATGAAAGACCTTTGGGGTACGGGGTCGAGTTGGGACAATAATACGCTGTTTGACTTTTCGGGCAATGCGTTGGAAGGTTTTGATTTTATGACTTATGATTATAAGTTCTAAAATTTATAAATTCATAAACATTTTTCGGTAAGCCAAAGGACTATGATCTAAAGCCTTTTTAAACTGCTTGTTGAAATACGAAATATTGCCAAAGCCGCTTTCAAAACAAATATCTGAAACCGATTTATCCGTTGAAGACAATAATTGACAAGCATGTTTGATGCGAAATTCTGTTATGACATCTACCAAAGTTTTTCTTGTTATTTTTTTAAAATAACGACAAAAAGCAGTGGGCGTTAAATGGGCAACGACTGCAATCGTTTCTAAATCAATATCTTGTGTGTAGTTTTCGATGATATAAGCGTAAATTTTTTGAAAACGCTCGGTATCAATTGGTGATAGCGTTGTCGTAGAAAATTGAGGGTCAATTAATTCTATTTCATTAGAAATCGCTATCATATACAGCATATCAAACAAGTGCAATAGTTTTTGAAAAGGAGGGCAAATGGCTATTAAAGTCATTTTTTCAGCCACAATATCACGTGTTTTACCCTTTATTAAAATGCCTGCTTGGGCTTTTTGAATCAAATTTTGGAGGACAATTGCCTCTGGAATATCCCAAAAGGGCTTTCCAACGAAATCGTTTTTGAATTGAATAACGATAGATGCTGCCCGACCTCCCCCCTCAGTATCAGAAACATCATTTATCCAACAATGCGGCACATTTTCACCCAATAGGACCAAATCTCCTGCCTCAAAGGCGTTAACTTGACGACCGACAAACCGTTTTCCGACACTACTTTTTATAAATGTCAATTCTAATTCAGGATGAAAATGGTAAGGCGCATCAAATTGAGGCAAATGAAATTGCCGATAGAGAAAAGAACTGCCCAAATCGTCATTGAGTTGCTCATACGTTGCTTTCATTTTTGCCTATTTTATCTCTCGATTTTTTAATTTTTTAAAACAAAGGTAAAATTGCACAAGTTTTGGTAAAAAACGGCAAAGTTGAATGTTTTAAAACGTCGTTATTTTGCGCCATAAATCACCCATCAGTAATTTACTAAAATATCAAAAAAATCAGTTTAAATCAATGATGAAAGAGAAACTCGACCAACCTTACCAACTCTCGCAAGAAGCGATTGATTTTTTCCAAAAGAACCGCTACATCAAACTTAAAAACGTGTTTGATGCCGATACTTTGGCTTATTATGGCGCATTTATCAGCGAAAAAGTAGCCGAATTGAATAAAAATGACAAACCACTTGATG
>JAYTUR010000596.1:0-5575 GCA_043744475.1 Saprospiraceae bacterium
GTGGTAGCGACCATGCCAAAAGAATGACTTCTCTCCTTTTTTAACCTCTAAACCATCGAGGTTTACACCGTTTGAACTCATATAATCGAGTTCAGATTGTGGGAAATCATCGCCAATGACAGCGCAAAGATTAATTTGTTTTGTAAAGTATGATGCTGCCATGCTGACGTAGGTGCAAGAACCACCGACAACTTTTTCGGCAATTCCATAAGGTGTTTCAATTGTATCAAAAGCAACCGTTCCAACTGTTAAAAGACTCATTTTCAAAGAGTTATGTACGTTAATGAAAACGTTGTGAAAAATATTTTAAAATATTTTAAAAAAATCGCTGCAAAGATTGTATTTTTCCACGAAATGGTTCTAAATTTGCATCGCTTTTTAAGTAAAGCATTAATAATAAAGAAAAAAGCCTGATTAGCTCAGCCGGTTAGAGCGGCGGACTGTTAATCCGTAGGTCCTTGGTTCGAGTCCAAGATTAGGCGCAAGAGGCTTCCAGTAATGGAAGCCTTTTTGCATTTTAGATGCCCAAAAAACCGTCGAAGTTTGAAATTTTGACGATTTTACGCCTTCCTTTTCAATATCCTTTCAAAATGACCATCATCGAAAACCATACAGAACGCATCCAAAATGAGGCTTATCGGCTCGGATTTGGCTTTGTCGGCATAGCGCGGGCTGAACAAATGGACGACGAAGCAAGGCGGCTTGAGGCATGGCTCAATCAAGGTTTACATGGCTCGATGCACTACATGGCGAATCATTTTGACAAACGCATTGACCCGCGCAAACTCGTTGATGGCGCAAAAACGGTCATTTCTTTGACCTATAATTACTTTACAGAAGAAAAACAAGCCGACACTGAAGCCCCTAAAATCTCAAAATACGCTTACGGTACAGATTACCATTTTGTCGTAAAAGACAAACTCAAACAACTTTTGCAATTCATCAACGACGACATTGGCGCAGTCAACGGACGGGCGTTTGTGGACTCTGCCCCTGTTTTGGAACGGGATTGGGCAAAACGGTCAGGCGTGGGTTGGGTTGGAAAGAATACTTTGTTGATAAACCCCAAACGTGGCTCTTATTTTTTTCTTGCAGAATTGATTTTAGATTTAGAATTAGTTGGTGATAACCCCATGCGCGACCATTGCGGTACGTGTCGGCGTTGTATTGATGCCTGCCCGACCGAAGCGATTTCACCCAACGGCTACCTCATGGACGGCTCAAAGTGTATTTCTTACTTGACGATTGAGCTAAAAGCAGACGAAAAGATACCCCCTCAGTATATAGACCAGATGTCGGGTTGGATGTTCGGCTGTGATATATGTCAAGACGTTTGCCCTTGGAATCGCTTTGCGAAACGGCATGAAGAACCCCAATTTGAGCCTCACCCGAAACTGCTTACCATGACAAAAGAAGAATGGTTGGACATTACAGAAGATGTTTTCAAGGAGATTTTCAAAAAATCGCCTGTAAAACGCACAAAATTTGAAGGTTTGAAGCGGAATATTGAGTTTTTGAATCTTTGATGTGAGAGACCACGGATTAAACAGATATGACTGATTTTCACTGATTTTCTTAAAAAATTAAAAATTTTACTAAAAAATCAGTGAAAATCAGTCGTATCAGCCAAATCTGTGATCTGAAATAAATTCTTAAGTTTCAAAATTGAAAACCAAACCCAAAATGGACAGCGAATCTTTGCGATTCTGGATTGTCCAGATAATTGAGCCTCCACACGGCATCAACGCGCATCACCTTAAAAATATTTTCAATACCCGCGCTCACTTCCATATACGGCGTGGCACTCGGAACGCGATAGCCTGAGTAATTGGTTGCGCTGACATTCGACACATCGAACATATTAAGCCGATTGGCTGCGCGATTGGCCGCCGACATTTCGGCTGTAAAGGCTTTGAAAGTGACGACCTCGCGCCAATTAAGCTTACGGATAAGGGGAATTTTATTCAGAAAGAAACCATTAAAATGATGTGTGACGGCAAGGCTTCCATAAACATCGCCGACAAACTCGTAGCGATTCATGCCATTGAATGACGAAGTTTCGTAGGAAAGCGTTTCGTTCCCCTCAGCCAAAAAAAGCAACAAAAAAGAAGCTTTTCCAAAGAATTTACCCCCATTGACTTGATAACTCAGTCGCCCAATGGGGTTTACATCAAAATAACCACCTATTCCGACCTCCAATTTATGGTAAGGGTTGCCCGATTTTCCGTAAGCGTATTGCATTTGAAAAATGAAATTTTGTAAGCCCGCTTTACTGCGGCTGAAAGTACCATCAATATAATCTTCACCGTGCGCGTATCTGGCTTTCACCACCGCTTCACTTGTTTTGAGAACCGTGTCAATGGCCGAAGGCGCGTCTGGATTGGGCAAATAGGCATAATTGAAGCCAGCACCAGACTGTGTGCGTAAGGGCGCGAGAGAACGGTCGAGCAAGGTAAGCCGCCCCGACCAACCATTTGATAGGGACTTTTCATAAAAAATCTTAGATTCTGTAATCGCCGTTAGTTTTTGCGGAACAGGGCGGCGATAAAAACCCGTTAAAAAATTAGCATCGTTCAGATTAAGGGCTTCTGAGCTTGCACTGGTTCGACCCACATCTTTGCCATAAGCCAAACCGACAACTGTACGCGGATTGCGGCGCGCTATCCATAAAACATTACCGCCATATTTCCATTCCTTATCTTTAAGTCCATAAGCTGCAAAAGCACCAAAACGAATTTTTTTATTGAAATCAGGTGTCGTCCGCGCACCCAAACGCAGGCGCGTACCTTCGATGGGATTGAATGAATAAATAGAAAAATAAGGACCTAATTCAATGGGTCCCAAATCTTTATAACCACCGACAATGGTATTGATAACTTCAACATAAGTGCGATAAACGGGAACATGAGTGAAACTATCCATCATTTTATAGATGGATGATTCGGTTTTTGTCAGAATTTCTGGACGGGCAGTGTTCCAAAATTCATTGTCGCGCTTCAATTGTTCGCCTGTGGGTTCGCTGGTTTTTTTTGAAATTGGAAGCGATTTTGAGCTGTCTTTTTCAAAATGAAAATCTTTGAAAATGACCGTTCTTCGACCAATCATGCCCGGCGATTTGGCTGTCAAATGAAAATCAATAACCATTTTTGACTTCGCGGGTAGCCATTTTGCCCCCCCCTCAGTAAGCGTCGTGTTTTTTTCAAAAGATTGGAACAAAATGATGCGATTGGTGAGATTGATATTCACATCGGGAGACATACGTGCATTGATTTTTTCGATAGCAAAACTGCTGTCTTCGACAACAAAATCGCCATAAAAAGTATTCTCTTGCTTGCGGCGTGGTTTGAAGCGAATCGTGTATTTTTTGGCTCCATCAGCCGCAATCGTGCTGTCAGAGATGTAATATTGGTAAAAAAACAAGCCCGACGAAGCAAAAGGACTGACAAAAGGCTTCTGAAGTATGTAAATCCAATCATCATAGACATCATAATCCTTTTGCATGTTTCGGACAGAGGCTATGAAACTTTCGTCTGGATTGCCCGCCATCTTTTCTGCTTTTGGAATAAACCGCCTTTCATTCGACCCCTCAATATGGAAATTGTCTGCAATGGTTTCAGCCATATAAATCGGTAAAAAAACCTTTTCATCTGAAATGGAATCAATGTTTTTAAAAACAAAATCGAAAGGTTTCATCACACGACTTTTCCTTATTTTATCGCTGATATTGACCATATCAAACTCCATTTTCGTATAAGTTTCACATTGATAATGCGGCAATTGGCTCGGACGATTGATGGATTTATTTTTTATGATACCTCTAACAATTCGGTGAGATGGGTTTTCGCCCGCATGAATAACCACTTCTGTCAATATTTGGTCACTCGATTTGAGTTCAAACTCAATGTTTTGCTCTGGAGCACTGGTCAATCTATGCCTAAAAGTATCGTAACCGACCATTGAAGCGATCAAAAAACGAGCAGGAGCCCTTAAAGTAATGATGAAATCTCCATTAATATCACTCGCAGTCTCAGCCTTTATGCCTTCCACCGAAATGCGGCAAAAAGGCAAGGTCTCTTTCGTATCTGCGTCAATAACTTTTCCTTTGATTGTGATATTTTGGCTGATGCCAAACGGTAGAAAAGCAATAAAAGCGATTAATAAATGTATAAATTTTTTTATCAATATCATGTGAATTGTGCTGTCAATTTGTGTACTAATAGGCTGAAATGCAATAACAAAAACGTTTTTTTAGCATTAAGGTTGCGTATTTTCCAAAAGTAACCCCCTCAGTATAAGAATCCAAAACTTTAATCATGTTTAACGAATAATTGACAAAAAACATAAGGTTTGAAGCCATTTTACTGAATTAAAAAGGGTTATAACAAATTCGCATTAAGACAAATTTCGTCCTATTTTTCGCTGCGCTCAAAAGGCATTAATAGTTAGTGCGAATTTGTTATGCTCACCAATAAAAACAGGGTATCCCATTGTTGAGACACCCTATTTTTAATGAACTTTTCTTTGAAAACGCTTAATTCTTAGCAGGTTGCTGCTCTATGACTTCAATAGAAGTTGGTCCACTTAAAATCTTAAATTCTGTACGACGATTTGCCAAATGCTCTTCGTCGCTACATTTTACGCCATTGCCGCAATTATTCACCAATTGCGTTTCACCATAACCTTTAGCAACGATGCGGCTGTCTGCAATGCCTTTGTTCATCAAATATTTTTTGACACCATCGGCACGACGTTGCGATAATTTCATATTGTAATCATCTGAACCACGAGCATCCGTATGTGAACTCAATTCAATGACCATATCAGAATACTTTGTCATAATATCATATAGATAATCCATTGATTCCTTAGCTAAATCGTAGTTATCTAAATGTGCTTCGGTTGCTTCAAATTTGTCGTATTTATAGAAAATATTATTCAGCTTAATCGCTTCGTTCCGCTTAACCGTAATTAATTTAGGCTTTAACTTCAATAATTTTTCAATTTCAGTTGACTCATCAATACCTTTTGTATTAAAAACAACCGTATCGGATGTATATCCCGCTTTTGAAGCAATCAAACGATAAACACTTTCTTTTTTCAAAATAGTCGTGTAAATGTCGCCCGTTTTGCCATCAGCCTTTGCTGTACCTGCTTCTGCAAGGATATAATTAACGCCAGTCAAAGGCTTGCCACCTGTTTCAGTCGTCGCTTTCAATGAAATGACCACATTTGGAACTGGCACTAACTTAGCCGTTTTTTTGATAGTTGTTGACTTATCAATATCTACTGAACTGTATTCTAAAGTGTCATTAAAATAACCCGGCTTACTTATAATCGCAATATAAGACGATTTGCTGGGGATAATTTCAGTGTAAACATCAGCCGATTTCTTAGTCGGTGTTCCTTTCAAGGAGCGATTTGTGATGTCAAAACTATTGCCTTTAAGTGGCTTATTTGTTTTAGAATCAACGACATCTATATTAACAGTAATGATAACAGGTTCTTTTTTAACAGTATAAATATCGTCACAACACGTTTTTCCTTTCAACGAACGCGGACCAGGGCGGTTTGATGT
>JAYTUR010000597.1:0-1453 GCA_043744475.1 Saprospiraceae bacterium
GAGAGACCCCTCAGTATCAAGGCAAAAAGTGAAAGATTGCGCCGAAATGATAGGCGCAGCCGAGTTTATTGAGCGTTTGCCGGGTGGTTACGATTATGAAGTGATGGAACGCGGCGCAACCTTGTCAATGGGGCAGAGGCAGTTGATTTCCTTCGTCCGCGCACTTGTTTTTGACCCCAGCATTTTGATATTAGACGAAGCAACCAGTTCAATTGACCCAGAGACTGAGGGGGTCATTCAATATGCCATTGAAAAATTGATTGACAAACGCACGTCTATTATTATTGCGCACCGCCTTTCTACGATTCGTCATGCCAATAGTGTTTTGGTGATGGACAAAGGACAAGCGATAGAATTTGGCAATCATGAAGACTTAGTACAAATCGAAGGCGGTCGTTATAGAGAGTTGTACGAAATGCAATTTGCATCTAATGCGATGAGTCTTTAATGTATTTTTGAACACTAATTTGACTAATTTACAATGATTTATATTTATTGAAAAAGTAAAATAAGTATAAAACAGATTTATAAGTATAAATCAGTGTTCTAAGTAATGAGTAAAAAATAATATGTTCTAATTAGGATTATTTTCATCGCATAGTTACATAGATAACATAGTATTTTTAGACAAATTCTTAAGTTTTCTATGTGAAAACACCTATGTAGCTATGCGATAAAATACCAACTTATTATTTGCACGTTACAAAACTAAATTGTTGGATAAAAAGAAAGCGCAGCTTGTTGAGGGCTGCGCTTTTTGTGTTTCGAAGAACAAACTATAAACGAATTTTACTAAGCGAATTATTGACCACTGATTGGGCTGATACGACAGATTTTCTCTGATTTCTATTTCTATGACAGCATAAAAATCAGTGTAAATCAGTCCAATCAGTCCAATCAGTGGTCAATTTATTAATCGAAATAGAACTCCAACTCAACGCGGCGGTCTTGTTGTAAAACGCCTGCATCAGTCTTATCTGGATTCGATTGAGCTGCTCCAAAAAACTCAACAATTAGCAAATTAGGCGAAATTCCCCTTGAAACGAGGTAGTTTTTGACGGCATTCGCACGATTTCGAGACAACATTAAGTTGTGTTCTGCGTCGCCACGGGTGTCGGCATGACCACTTATTTTGAGTTTCCAGTCCTTTTTCTTTTTCATAATTGAAATAACGTTATTCAAATCACGGAAAGAAGACGGTCGGATAATCCATTTATCGGTGTCAAAATAAAGGTTACGAATGGCTATCGTCAAAGCATCTTGCTCGTCTTGACTGACTGTTGGGCAACCATTATTTTCTTTCGGACCTGCTGTATTCGGGCATTTGTCAATATCATCAGGAATACCGTCTTTATCACGGTCACCTCCCGTCGGACAGCCTTTGTTTTCTGCTGGACCAGGTGTGTCGGGACAAGCATCGTCTTTATCCATAACACCATCTTTATCACGGTCA
>JAYTUR010000598.1:0-5567 GCA_043744475.1 Saprospiraceae bacterium
ATTTCGCACGATTGATTAGGTATGACCCCCTCAGTATTGAGCGATATTTTTTTATATTTGTGCATTACATACTTATAAAATCAATATCGTTATGAAAAAAGTAATCTTCGTTTTATTTAGTATTTTGACTGGACTATCTGCTTTTGCTCAATCCAAACCTGCGGCGACGACACCTGTCCTTGCAAAAGAGGAAAAAGCCCTTACAATTCCCTTCGCGCCTGACGAAACCGTTATCACCAGTCACACAACCACCATAAAAGGTCAGAAGGTATCCGTCACAGCAACCACTGGAACAATGCCTGTTTGGGATGCCGAAGGCAAAGCCATTGCAGGATTGTTTTATACGTACTACGAACGTACAGATGTCAAAGACCGTCCATCACGTCCTTTGATTATTTCATTCAATGGCGGCCCAGGAACAGCTGCTGTTTGGATGCAAATGGGTTATTTAGGACCTCATTTGTTGAATGTGGATGACGAAGGGTATCCCGTTCAGCCTTATGGCATTAAGGAAAACCCATTTTCACTTGTTGATGTAGCGGACATCGTTTTTGTTAATCCTGTCAACACAGGTTATTCACGTCCTTTGATTGCCAAAGAGGGACAAGCTGCGGCGTTTTTCGGTGTGACTGCCGACATCAAGTATTTGGCTGATTGGATTAATACATTTGTCACAAGAAACAATCGTTGGGCTTCGCCAAAATATTTGATTGGCGAAAGTTATGGTACAACACGCGTTTCGGGTTTGGCACTGCAACTCCAAAATGCGCATTGGATGTATTTGAATGGTGTCATTTTGGTTTCGCCAACGACTTTGGGCATTGAACGGGGGCAGGTGTCGGCTGCGGCATTGAAATTACCATATATGACTGCAACCGCTTGGTATCACAAGATGCTACCGCCCGATTTGCAACGAAAAGACTTGGAAGCTGTATTGCCCGAAGCTGAAAACTTCACGCTTAAAGAGTTACTCCCTGCATTGAGCGAAGGGGGCTTTATGATGCCTCCAAACGCAAGGATATAGCTGCTAAAATGGCGCGTTATACGGGTCTATCGGAAAAAGTAATTCTGCAAAATAATTTAGATGTGCCTCTTTCTTACTTTTGGAAAGAACTGTTACGCGACAAAGAAGGATATACCGTCGGTCGTTTAGACTCGCGTTACAAAGGTTTGGACAAATCTGATGCAGGGGTTTCTCCTGATTTTAATTCAGAATTGACTTCTTGGCTTCATTCGTTTACGCCTGCCATCAATATGTACAATCGTAACGAATTGAACTACAAAACTGACCTCCGCTATTATATGTTCGGTCCCGTTAGTCCATGGGACAGAACGAACGACAACACAGGCGATAACTTGCGTCAGGCAATGGCACAAAACCCATTCCTTCACGTTCTGGTGCAGTCGGGTTATTACGACGGGGCATGTGATTATTTTAATGCGAAATATAATATGTGGCAAATGGATCCAAGTGGCAAGCTCAAAAGTCGCCTATCATGGAAGGGCTATCGAAGTGGTCATATGATTTACTTGCGGAAACCCGATTTGGAAGCGGGAACAGAGGATATTCGTCAGTTTATCAAACAGTCAATCCCAAAACCTGGGCAAGCTGCACGATATTGAATAACTAATGAAAAAAAAATAGGCTGTCTCACCTTTTGAGACAGCCTATTTTTTTTTAGCCAATGGCATATCGGCGTTTACGTTGCCATAAAAATAAAAATCCAAACAAACCAATAAGCAACATTGGCAACAAAATATTAATAAGTCTGATGGTTGTAGCGTTTTCATCAGCCATTTCTTTATCCATTAATCTAAGTTTGACTTCTTTACCTCTGGCGGCGATGATACCTTTGTCGTCGAGCATATACTCAATGGTGTTTTGTAAAAAATCTTTATTGGCAAATTTATAATTCACAAAACGGTTGTAACCTAAGGGTAGCATGGCATTTTGCTTGAAATCGTATTCATTTCGCGCAATATCACCATCTGCAACGATTAACATTTTCGTGTTTTTACTGAGGGGGGCATATTCTAAGCCCAATTGTTGCAAAGTTGTCGTTTGTTCCGTTGTCACGCGGTTTTCATAAAGGCTTTGAAAAATGCCTTCGAGCATAATCGCCATCGGCTGGAAGCCTTTGGTGAATTTGTCGGGTTCAGCACGATAGCGGAGTATTTCAAAATTTAATTTGGTCGGCGTAAACTGTGTGCGACTGGATTTTGAAGAAGCCAATAAAATTGTCTTTTTAATATCTGTTTTTGTGCGAATCGTATCAATGGAGGCAGGGAATTGCAACCAAACCAAATCAAGGCTTTTTGTCACAGGATGTTTGTCATTCGGCGAAGCCAATGGGTAGTAATACCAATCGAACATGTCCATTTGTGGTGCATTGCCATTGGCACCGACTTTTAAAGGGATTTTAGCACAACGTATATCTAAAACCAAATTCGGATTGATGCGCGCACCATACTTAAATAATTGGTCTTCAATGTTTAACGGATAATCAATCGGCAACATTTCACCTGATTTTTGCATACCTGCAAGGTCAGCATTGAGGCGGTCAATGAGCCAAATCACCTTGCCGCCTTGCATGATGTATTGGTCAATTTGAAATTTTTGTTTTTCTGAAAACGCTGTTTTGGGTTTGGCAATGACTAAAACATCAACACGATTGAAGGAATCTTTATACGGAATCATGGTAATACTGTCCAAATTCAAGCGTCCTGTCTTGTAAAAAGCATTCAAGGTCTGTTCTAAATCTGCCGTTTCTTCAGGTTTCAATTCGTCGTGTCCTTCTACAAAAAGAATATTAGGCTTGCGGTTTTCCATGAGTTTTTGAATGGCATTTGACAATTTATACTCCAAAAGAGCAATAGAATTGTTCAAAGACATCTCTGGATTCATGCCTGGGACATCATTTTCTAACAGTTTGACAACCACGTCATTGCCATGATAATTGAGAATGGCATAAGGGAAAATGAACTGTTCTGTTTTTTCTTTGTCGTCAACAACACGCAAACGCATGGGGACAAGCCCTTCTTTTGCCATTTCCTCATAACGTTTTTTCTTCTCTTCGGGATTGCCAATTACTGAGGGGTCTTCAAATTTATATTCGACAACATCATTGAGTTTATGAAAATCTTCAAGCATTTCGCGGGTAGATGATTGAAGGCGTTTAAAACCCGCAGGAAATTTGCCATCGAGCAAAACGCGCACTAAAACAGGGTCTTTGACCGATTTTAAAAGCCGTTTTGTGGGTTCTGTAACCGTAAAACGACCTTCTTCCGTCAAGTCAATATGGCTATTGAAAGTATTGGCAATGATATTGACAACGATGAGAATAATCGCCACCAAAAGAAGTGTAATGAGAGATTGCGAACGCTTAGATTTGAATCTTTTGAACATAGAATTGCTGAAAATTATTTAACGACATAAGAGGTTGGTTAAACGCTAAAGGGATGTTGTTTATTCTTTTTAAGCATTGCCAACAAAAATATAATATAAGAAAATGACTAAAAGTACAGTTAAAAGAGCCATAACGATGAAGAACTTACGCGCATCATTAGCATCGCGTTTGAGCTGTGTATTACTGGGTTTTTTAGCCGTTTGTCTTGATGTGGTACTGGGACCATGATAACTGCGTGTTTTTCTTTTTGACATGCCATTTTATTTTTATAGTAAAACAATAAATTAAAATCCTGTATGAGGAAACAAAATAGACATATTCCTTGAATTTTTATTCAAAAACAACCTTTAAATTATCCATTATCTACTACTTATTGTGCTGATTCAACCAATTCTGATAAATTTTGACATTAACCAAATGTTGCTCATACGTTTCTGCATAATTATGATAGCCTGAATTGTCGGGTTTCGCTACAAAAAATATATAAGGATGACTTTCTGGACTTAAAACGGCTTCAATACTGGCGGGTGCAGGCATACATATGGGACCCGGCGGCAAGCCTTTGTGTATATAAGTATTGTAGGGATGTTCTACTTGATAGTCACGGTTGTACAAACGCCTGAAACTCGGTGTATGTTCGATTTCCATTATAGCGAACTGCACCGTTGGGTCGGCATCTAATTTTATATTTTGATGCAAACGATTGAGATAAGCCCCTGCTACTTTGGGTATTTCATCTTTACGCGTCGTCTCACCGTCCACGATTGAAGCCATTGTAATCGCTTGTTCAGGTGTCAAACCTTGGGCAGCGGCTCTTGCAGTTCGGTCTTCATTCCAAAATTTTTTGTACTCTTTAGTCATACGTTCAAGGAACTTGCGTGGCTCTGTATTCCAATAAAATTCATAAGTATTGGGGAGAAAAATACACATAAGAGTTTCCCTTTTAATACCTAAAGAATCTAATAATGCCGTATCATTGAAAGTTTGCAAAAAAGTCATGGAGTCGCGTTCTAAGAAACGGGCGACCTTTCCCGCCACTTGTGCAGGTGTGCGTTCATTGTTGAGGACGACTTTGACGGGTGATTGCTCTCCCTTTTTGATATGTTCGATGAGGTCGTAGCTACTCCAACCCGCATGAATTTTGAAACGTCCTGCTCGAACATTTTGATAATCCAACCAGCTTGCCCACCGCCGAAAGTCAGATTCATCTGTGATGACCCCCTCAGTAAGAAGCTGATTAACGAGGTTGTCAAAGCTCGAATTTGTAGGGATTTTGACGTATTCAGGCTTAAAATCGCTTGGAATATTGGCTTTGAATAGATAAAGATAGGTTGCAGCTAATATGCTTCCAATAATTAAAGCAGCCATAACGACACGCTTTCCGCTGCCTAAGACTCGTTCACCTGGTTGTTGTTTTAAAAGCGACATAACGTTTTGAGTTTTTTTTGAAAATGATACCCCTCAGTAAAAAAGAGTTTACAAAAAGCAAAAATGACACTTTTTTGCAAGAGTGTCATTTTTGAGAAGAATATTTTATTTTTTTGACAAATATTAAGCATTCATGCGTGTCCGTTTGACCAAATAGGTTTGCAAAATTTCTTTGAAACCTGCATTAATATCACATTCCACAAAGTCTATTTTATACTGTAAACAACGTGCTTTCATAGCATCGGTGAATTTGGCGACTTGTTCAACATAAAACTCTTTTACTTGATTGGGTTGCAAACGGATTTTTTCACCCGACTCCATATCCACAAAAATCGTAGGACGATTCTCAAAAGCGAAGTCTAATTCTTTTGATTTATCAACAACGTGAAACAAAACGACTTCGTGTTTATTGTATTTTAGATGCTGCAAAGCGGCAAATAAGCTATCAAAATCATCATTGTCTTCAAACATATCGCTGAAAATGCAGACTAATGAACGCCGATGGATGCTGTCTGCAATTTGATGTAAAGCGGCTGTTGCTTCAGTTCTTTTATTCAAAAAAGCCTTTTCAGCCAAATATTTATCCAAAATGCTCAATAAATAGCGGTAATGAGTTGTGGACGATTTTGCGCGCGTATGTTCATGTACAGCCGAATCAAAAACCGACAAACCGAAAGCATCTCGTTGTTTCATCAACATATTCATCAAAGCCGCTGCTGCCAAAGCCGCGAA
>JAYTUR010000599.1:0-5565 GCA_043744475.1 Saprospiraceae bacterium
GGAAAACGGTGGGCGACAATATCGTTATTTTAAAATTTCCAGATGGAACGACGCGCGAACACGCTTCTTACGCTGGTGAACCCATCAAACAAACCGACGTCAACCTCCTCTCCTACCCCCTCAGTATTGTGACCGAGGACGCGACAATTCGCAAGGATTTAGACTATTATTGGAAAACTTTGGGCGATAATATTCCTGGACGCAAAGGTTCCTCGCCCGCCATGGCTCAAGCTATTTTCTGCATCTTAAATGCGCGGTTTAACAATACCGAACTCGCTGCCAAACAGTTTACCGACGCTTACAAACCCAACGAGGCACCACCTTTTGGGGTTTTAGCAGAAACGGCAGGTGGTACAAATCCATACTTCTCAACAGGTGCAGGTGGCTTTTTGCAAACCCTCATCTTTGGCTTCGGAGGTTTGGAATTTACGGATGCGGGTATTGTTCAAAAATACAAACCGCAATTGCCTAAAGGTTGGAAATCATTGACTATCAAGGGCGTAGGTGTAGAAAAGAAGACGTTTATGTTGAAGAATTAAATAAAAAACCTCGTCGAAGTTTTGAGCTTCGACGAGGTTGCAAAAACACCCCCTCAGTATGAACACACAAAAATTGTCGAAGCACTACTTTTTCAATTATCCTGAAAAACCTGCCGATACTGAATCGGCGACTGACCCACCTTTTGCTTAAACAACCTTGTAAAATGCTGCGGATATTTAAAACCCATGCCGTAAGCAATTTCACTGATGGATTTGGTCAAATCAAATACTTTCTCTTTGGCGAGGTCTATGATTTTGTTTTGGATATAGTCTTGTGCGGATTGCCCTGTTTCTTTTTTGACCAAATCGCCGAAATAATTAGCCGATAAATGCAACTGTTCGGCACAATAAGCGACGGACGGCAGACCGATGTTTTGGGGTTTATCAGATTGAAAATACTCGTGTAATAATCGCTCAAATTTGACCAATATATCCTTATTCAAATTATCGCGTGTGATGAATTGTCTGTCATAAAAACGGACACAATAATTTAAAAACAATTCTATATGGCTGATAATCAAGGTTTTACTGTGTTTATCAATACCATGCTCTAATTCTTCTTTTATGGTTTTAAAACAGTTTAAAACAAGCTGTTTTTCTCTCGTAGAAATATGCAGGGCTTCATGGGCTTCATAAGAGAAAAAACTATACTCGTGAAAACGACTACTCAATGACGTTCCTTTTATGAAATCAGGATGAAAAACCAATGCCCAACCCGTCGGCTGTACCAATTGGGTTTCAGGCAAATCAAAGCCAAAAACTTGACCTGGCGCAATGAACAACAAGGTTTCTTCTTGGTAATCGTATTGATTCCTACCATAGTGAAAAGGCTCACATTTAAGGTCTTTTAAAAAAATCACGTACAAGTCTGAAAGACACTTATTTGCTTGAACGGGTATTGATTTCGATTGGTCTAACACGCTGATCAGTGGGTGCAAAGTCTCTTGACCCCGCTTGATATTGAATTGTGTGACACTTTCTAATTTTACTATTTTATCCATTTGAGCTTTACGATTTTGGATTTTTAAATCAAATACTGAGGGAGGGCTTTGCGATTTTGGATTCACAAGTTACGATTTCATTGTAAATATCAAATCCTAAATCGTAAAGTCAAAATAGTCAGTCGTAAATCAGTAATAATGGTAAGTCAATCCGTAATGTGTATAAGTATATGCAACAAAAATTGAAAGACCTTTGCCCTAAATTAATTTAAAATGAAAAAAACATTCCTTTTTATCTCTATCTTACATCTTGCCCATTTTGCTTTTGGACAAACGACGGATAGTACAAAAACACCTGCTTTTTTTTCAGGTGTTATCACAGCTACCAACAACGGCATTTCATTATTGCCCAATTTCTCACTCAATAAACCTGCTGCTTTGTTCGATTTATCTGTTGGCAAAGGGCGATTGAGTTTTGACCCCATGTTTCGATTTGGTATGGATGGCAAACCATGGACTTTTGTGTTTTGGGGACGATACAAATTAATCAATCAATCAAAGTTCAATATGGGTATAGGTGCACACCCCTCAGTGGTTTTCAGAACCATCAAATCAACGGTCAATGGTGTTGAGCATGAAAGCCTTATAGCACAGCGTTATGTGGCTTGGGAAGTTGCCCCGACTTATGTTTTAAATAAAAAGGTAAGCGTCGGCTTATATTATTTGGGGTCGCATGGCTTGACAAAAGACATTATTCAATACACCACTTTTTTGACGGTGAGAAGCACCATATCCAATTTAAACCTATCAAAAGGTTTTAGTCTGACGCTCATGCCACAGGTGTATTATTTAAAAATGGATAAAAATAACGGCGTATATGTCAATGGTACAGTGATTTTATCGAAAAAGAATTTTCCGTTGTCGCTTTCTTCCATTGTGAGCAAAGCCATTGATACCCAAATCATCGGTAACGAATTTGTTTGGAATATTGGTTTAAGCTATAATTTCAATCAAAAATATGTCAGACAATAAGGTTTTTATGCGAATAGCCAAAATCATTGTTGATTCGGCACATTTGGACAATTATAAAGCCGCTCTCAAAGAAGGCATCGAAACGGCTCTAAATACTGAGGGGGGTGTATGGGAAATGAGCGCAGTGCAGCATAAAGATAATCCTTCGCACATAACAGTTTTTGAGGTCTATGCCAATGAAGAAGCCTATCAAAGTCATTTGCAAACACCTCATTTTAAATGGTATAAAGCACTCACACAAGAGATGGTTCAATCCTTAGAACTTGTTGATGTCGTGCCGATTGCGCTTGTATCGAAAAATAATTTTATCATTTAAAAATCAATCATTATGAAAAAAATAAGCCTTGTTTTGACGCTACTAACACTCGGTTTTAGCCTTAATCTAATAGCGCAAGAGGCTGTTTTCCCAAAAGGTAATAAAGGCTCAAACGACTTTTTTACAGGTACGGTTTGGGTCAATGTACTATCGCCTACCGACGACACATTTAATACCCAAATTGGAAATGTCACCTTTGAGGCAGGAGCCAGAACAAATTGGCATACGCATGGTGGCGGTCAAATACTGCTTGTTAGTGAGGGGTTCGGTTATTATCAAGAAAAAGGTAAAGCGATACAGACTATCAAAAAAGGCGATGTCGTAAAATGTCTGCCTGATGTGGAACATTGGCACGGGGCATCATTGGCAAATGCAATGACGCATATCGCTGTGAACACCAATACGCAAAAGCCCGTTGTCACATGGGGGAAGCCTGTTACCGATGTTGAATACAGAGAATATCAAGCAAAAGCGGGAAAAGTGCAGCCTTTTGGTAAAGAAGCGTTTGGAAAATCGAATCAAACGACTATTCGATGGACGGGCAATGCCGGTTTTCTTATCAACAGTCGAGGTACAACAGCGATGGTTGACCCATTAATGAAAGACTTTGATATGCCCACATTATTTCATGCGCCTATTTTACCGAAAGATGTGCCGCAATTAGATGTCGTTTTGGTGTCGCACAGCGATAATGACCATTTTAGTATCCCGACTTGTATGGATTTAGCACCTGTTACGCGTCAATTTCACTCTACACATTATGTGGATTCACTGATGAAAAACTTAAAATTCCCTTCAACGGGTCACAATATTGGCGATGTTTTCAAAGTCGGGTCTATGAATATAAAACTAACGCCCGCCGACCATGACTGGCAAAACAGTTTTCCGGGTGCAGCAACACGTTTTTTCAAAAAAGAAGACTGTACAGGTTTTATGATTGAAACACCCGATGGCTCAATTTGGGCGCAAGGTGATTCGCGTTTGATGCCCGAACATTTGACGATGAAAGAACCCGATGCTATTCTATTTGACTTTTCAGATAGCGAATTTCATTTCACTTTTGAAGGCGCATTAAAAATTGCAGAAGCCTACCCCAACGCCAAACTCATTTTGTCCCATTGGGGAACAATAGATTCACCCAATTTTAACCCCTTTAATGCCGACCCTGAAAAATTAAGAAAACAGGTTAAAAATCCAAACAGAATCGTTGTATTAGCACTCGGTCAGCCTTATATTTTAAATCGTTTAAACAAAAAATAAAAACACATGAAAAATAAAAATTTCCTTTTGACAATTGGCTTTGTATGCATCACGTCCTATTCTTTTGCACAAGACGCTGCATTGACACAGAAAAATATCACCGCTGATAACACATTATTAAAAGTATTTCAAACGGGTGACGTGGCGCTATTAGACAGTATTATATCACCTGATTTCGTCAATCATACAGCTATGGGCGACCGACAAGGTATTGAGATATTAAAAACGCAGGTTAAAGATTTTCACACCAATTTTAAGCCTATAAAAGTCAAATTAATCAAGCGACTATTTGATGAGGAATATGTGTCAGATTGGCTACGATTCGTTGGAGAAGCACCTAATGCCCTCATCGAAGGCATCGAAATGACCAAGTACGTCAATGGTAAAGCCGTAGCGCATTGGTTTTTTCCGAATAGTCAAAAGAAATAGGTTTATGTACAGATGTGTGTAACCCAAAAAGTGCCCATCACAAACAAGGTGATAGGCACTTTCAAAACACCGTGAAAAAAACCATCGTTTCAATTTAAAATTTAAAAAAATTCTATGTTAACAAGCCCTAACGTCTTTCAACTCACCAATACCGTAACAAATGCCGTTGTGTCACTTTTACGCCCTTTGCGACCCATCGCATAAATCCGAAACGAGATATACTTGCCTGATGGTAAACCCGTTACAATTGCTGAACTGCTGGTACTATAAGTCCCATTTTGCCAAACCGTTTCACCTTCCACCAAATATTCGATGCCATAATTGACAGCATCGGGGTCTTTTTTCCAAGCAACTTTGGCAGCACCCAAACGACCTAAATCTTCGGCAGCCAAACCCACAGGCGTAGCCAAATCGTCAATGTTACGGTTTGTTGTGACACGTACTTCAAAACCCGCATCTTGCACGATTTTAATGTCACCATCGGCTTTCATTTCAACCGCATCGGCAACTTTGTCCAATTGATTGATATACGCAGCAAGGCGTTCATTTTTGACGGCAATTTTGATGCTGTCGCGTGTAGCAGCATCCGCTTTTGCCATTTCATAAGCCTCTTTGACCACTTTCAATGCATCAATAAGCGGTTGCTCACTCGCAAATTCAGGATTGTTATTCATCCTCAAACAAACCGTCGTACCAGTTTTTGAGCCTTTGTCTTCTGTTCGATTGAACGACCTTAAAATGATTCTCTTCATCTTAAATAATTTTACACAGCACAACACGTACTGATATTTTTTTGCAACAAAAAAAATGCCAAATAATACGTTTTTTATCTATACATAAACAATTAACATATTTTTTTTAAAATTGCTTAAATATTTATGCGTGTATTGGCTCGTTGCATTAGTGCAACAAGCCGCTGCACTAACGCAAAGAGCCGTTGCACTAACGCAAAGAGCCGATGCACTAATGCCGCGAGCCGTTGCACTAACACAGCAAGCCGATGCACCAACGCAGCAAGCCGTTGCACTAACACAGCAAGCCGATGCAC
>JAYTUR010000600.1:0-1450 GCA_043744475.1 Saprospiraceae bacterium
CAATATGAATCAGTTTGATTTAATCATTATTGGCTCGGGTCCGGGCGGTTATGTGGCGGCAATACGTGCGTCACAATTAGGCATGAACGTAGCTATCATCGAGCGGGAATCGTTGGGCGGCATCTGTTTGAATTGGGGTTGTATCCCTACAAAAGCTTTGTTGAAAAGCGCGCAAGTATTTGAATATCTTAACCATGCTGCGGACTACGGTATCAAAGTAGCAGGTGCAGAAGCTGATTTCGGTGCGATGATTGGTCGCTCACGCAATGTGGCGGACGGTATGAGCAAAGGCGTTCAGTTTTTGATGAAAAAAAATAAGATTACCGTCATCAATGGTAATGCGAAATTACTGAGGGGTAAGGCTGTGGAAGTGACGACTGCTGAAGGCAAAATGGAAATTTATTCGGCTAAAAATATCATCGTAGCGACGGGTGGACGAGCTAAGGAATTGCCTAATTTGAAAATTGACGGCACTAAAATTATTGAATACCGCAAAGCGATGTCGTTGGCGACTCAACCTAAAAGTATGGTTGTGGTAGGTGCGGGTGCGATTGGTGTCGAATTTGCGTATTTCTATAATTCAATTGGCACAAAAGTAACAGTTGTGGAATTCATGGATCAAGGTCTTGTACCGCGTGAAGATGAAGATATTTCAAAGGAATTGACGAAAATTTATAAGAAAAAGGGCATTCGTACGCTTGCAGGAACGGCAGTAGAGTCGGTTGACATAAGCGGCGATGTCTTAAAAGTCAAGACAAAATCAAAGAAAGACGGTAAAGAAGAAATCATCGAATGTGATGTCGTTTTGTCGGCTGCGGGTGTTACGCCCAACACTGAAAACATCGGTTTGGAGGCATTGGGCATCAAAACAGACCGTGGTTTTATTGTTGTTGATGATAAATTTCAGACCAATGTACCGGGCATTTTTGCTATCGGTGACGTATTGGCAACACAAGCCCTTGCACACGTAGCGAGTGCGGAAGGCATCACTTGCGTGGAAGGTATTTCGGGTTTACATGTTTCAAAAATTGACTATAATAATATCCCGGGTTGTACCTATTGCTCGCCTGAAATTGCATCTGTGGGTTACACTGAAGCAGGTGCAAAAGAAGCAGGTTTTGACATAAAAGTGGGTAAATTTCCTTTTTCTGCAAGTGGAAAAGCGAAAGCAGCAGGTGCATCAGAAGGCTTTGTCAAGGTCATTTTTGATGCCAAATATGGCGAATGGTTGGGTTGCCACATGATTGGTGCTGGCGTTACCGATATGATTGCCGAAGCTGTTGTAGCACGTAAATTAGAAA
This sequence comes from Saprospiraceae bacterium, assembly GCA_043744475.1. Taxonomy (GTDB): domain Bacteria; phylum Bacteroidota; class Bacteroidia; order Chitinophagales; family Saprospiraceae; genus JAAFJT01. Next base: position 1,302 of record JAYTUR010000600.1, read on the forward strand.
CCACCGGACACGAAATATTAAAAGCAATACATCCACATCCAACGATGAGTGAAGCCGTTATGGAAGCGGTGGCGGATGCGTATGGTGAAGTAATTCATTTGTAAAAAAGACTTCTTAGATTATTAGATACAAAAATCCGTTTTGTGAAA
>JAYTUR010000601.1:0-1449 GCA_043744475.1 Saprospiraceae bacterium
CTTAACGACGATGAAAAACGTTCTTAAAGTTCTTGCAATTTGTGCTGTTTTCGCTTCTTGTTCTCAAGCACCAAAAACGCCAACCGTTATCGAATCTGCTGGCAACAAAATGTCTGCTGCTGCTGACTCAATGGGCGCAGCGGGTAAAATGGTTATGGACTCTACTGCTGCTGCTACAAAAGCAGGCGCGGCGGCGGCGGGTGCTACTGTAAAAGGCGCAGCGGGTGCTGCCGCAGGTGCTGCGGGTGCTGCTGCTGCAAAAACAGGCGAAATGGTCAAGAAAGCCGGTGAAAAAGCAGAAAAGGCGGGTGCTGATATGAAAAAAGCGGCTGAAAAGCACTAATTTCATTCGGTCTGACCTGAAGTAACGATAAAACCGGGAATGGGTTTATTTTGAAACCCATTCTCCGTTTTATTGGTTTTTAAGACAAATCAATCGTAATAAATTGTGTCCTTCTATATTTGTTCGGTGGCAACTATGTTAAGTAGATGCCATTTTTTTTACTCAAAATGACTATACTGAAGATACAGAGCTGCCTTTTTGCTGTCGTTCAATCCGCCCTTTTTTTGATGCCTTTACAAATAATATGATAGCACCAACAATGCAACCGACCCCTAAAAGTAAGACAACGACTGCCAAGGCTTCTTGTTTGTTGCAAGCCAAACCACAAGCAACTGGTGCTGAAAGAATCCCTAAAACAATTCCTAAAATACCGAGCCAAATCATCCCACTTTTTGACATACCATTCACATCTTTACCTAAGGTAGCTTGCCATTTCATCATCACTTTATCATAATAATGTTGCCGTTTAAGCTGTCTTTGTTCTTTTTTATCAATAGATACTGAGGGGTCGCTGATGATAGAATTAACCGTTTGCACAGTCTGTTCCATTGTCGGTTGAAAGTGATAAACCGCATTACCCACGCACATATACAAGCCAAAAAGAGCCACGTACATAATACCGATAACAGAATAGCGGAGTCTGAAATAATGTTCAATCGTCAATTTTCCAAAGGAACGAAGCTGATCATAACGCCATTCAGCCAATTTGTAAATAAGAATAAGTGAGAACATACTGCCCAACGTCCATTCCGTAGGCACATTTTGCAAAAGCCCGTAGCCGATTATTGTACCGATACAACCTTTGATAATACCCGCAACGATGAGAAGGAAACGCGTTGCAAACACATGGCGACTTGCCCAGTAGGAGATAGCTTTCATTGATGTAGATGTTTTATTTGATGATGAAAAAGGTTTATTTCAATCTCAATTTCAGATAAAATTAAGCATCTTTTTCGTTTTTTATAATAAAATTTTTGAAACCCTACATAAATTATAAAAGAGCAATTACTCCCTGTTTCTCGCTTCGCTCAAAAAGCGTACAAGAATAATATCTATCGGGTTGAGCCTATTTTCAAGAAAAAATCTTTGATTTTTTCTTGAAAATA
>JAYTUR010000602.1:0-5558 GCA_043744475.1 Saprospiraceae bacterium
GTTCAAAAATCGTCAATACGATTGATTTTATTCGCAGCGCCAACACGAGCCTCAACGCCATGCAAGTTGTGGGCAGTGTATCCAGTTATTTAGACCAAATTGGGCAGCTCAATAACCCATCAAACAGCGAATTAGGCTTCGCTCTTTCCGATGATATTATCAAAATAATTGATACCCGTATAGTCAGTCAGAAAAAAATAAAATCAGCTGACCCTAATAAATTTATGGCAATTGTCAAAGAAGTCATTAACTCACCTGTCACCAATGCCTTTACGAAGTCAATCCCAATTGTTAGTAATATTAAAGGTGTTATTGATTTGGTGATTAATTTGACGGCAACTGAAAAACGTGTTGAAGTGAACGACCTCGTTCAAGTGAAAAACGATATGAAAAAATATATCGAACACTACGAAGGTTTGGAACAAGCCAATTTGAGTTTTACGGCTAATCTCAACAATATGAATGTACGTTTAGATGCCTTAAAATTGATTTTAAGGAATTATACTTTGGAAAGATTGCGCCCCATCAACCCCTCAGTAAATATTGATACTTTTCGCAATTTGACGCATTTGGTCAATCGGCATTGCAACAAAGAAGACGCTGAAATGAAAGTGGATAGAATTATGGAAGAATGTAAAAATACGAATGGCTCTTTCAATTACGAAAAGGCATTGAGTGACAAGCGTTTATATTATCCTGAATTTGCGGTCAATCAAGCACAAGTCATTTATGATGAATTAGAAAGCATTTCACGCGGCTATATGTCCAACCTTTATACCTACCAAAACAATCTTGAAAAGGTATTGAACAACTCAAAAAGCAATAAATTGGGTGATGTCGGAAAAATTGATATGAAGATAAAAGCCTTGGATGGCTTACTCAATAATGTTACAGAAGCCATTAAAAATAGTGTCAATTTAGAAGATTTGCAGAATAAATTGCACCGCATCAACAGCTTTATGATGCCTTAAACTTTGTTCTTTCATTTATGTTTTACTAAAGTGTAACATGCGTCAAGTTACAAAACTTGACGCATGTTGTCTTTCAATCCGTTTCACAATCGCTATCAGAAAACAATGGAAAATATAGGTCTTTATGGTTTAGCTTTTTTTTTAGGTTCGGTAAAGTTTTTGTTTGCCGCCTCATTAGTCAGTACAACATCACTTTCTCCGTTTGAAATTGCTGTTACGACAGGTTTAGGTGCTATATTCAGTTTTAATATTTTCTATTGGTCAAGCGGCTATTTTATGCGTGTTGCTAAGGAAAAGCAAATACGAGCCATTCATAATGGGACTTTTCAGAAAAAAAACGCCTTCACAAAAATGAATAAGTTAATGGTCAAAACTAAAAAATCGAAAAGCGGTTTTTGGCTTCTTTGCATATTCGCTCCTCTGTTTTTATCCGTTCCAATTGGTTCAATCATAGTAGCCAAATTTTATCGTCAACACATTTTAACATATCCTATAGTCATGGTTTCTTTAAGTGTTTTAGCTTTTGTTTTAGCTTTTTTGAATCAGGCAATTTTTGCTTTGTTCAAATGACCCCTCAGTATTTTATCCTTCTAAACCATAATCTTTGATTTTGCGATAGAGCGTCCGTTCCGAAATACCCAAATCCTCCGCCGCTTCTTTGCGCCGGCTATGGTGTTTTTTCAAAGCCAAAACAATGATTTCTTTCTCTTTTTCAGCCAAATTAAGGGAAGCATCAACCGCTTCTACCTTGTTTTCATAAGCATTAGATTGTGGGTTTTGGATAATGATGGGTTGGCTATTATTTGAGATTACAGTTCCACTATCGAGGCTTGAATCTGAATAAACCTCTTCTACATATTCGTCATTCCGATTAGGGAATCGGCTCGTATTGTTTTCAAAATGCCCAAATTCAGGTCTTGATACTGAGGGGGCAGGTAAACCCAAATTATTGACACTGAAAGAGTTAGGCGGCGTTAGGTTATTGTTCTTTATCAAATCAGCAATAACCGTTTTAACATAGTTGAGGTCATTTTTCATGTCCACCAAAAACTTAAACATGATGTCTCTTTCCTCAAAACCGGACTCCCCATTTACATCTCTTTTTGCTGTCGGCAAACGATTATCCATCAAATGCGGCAATTGGTCAATCAATTGTTCTGCTGTAATGTTTCTTTCTTGCGACAAAACGGAGAGGCGTTCAGCCACATTTTTCAACTCTCGAATATTGCCGGGCCAATTATAACGCTCCAACAACATACGCGCTCGTTCATCTAATCGAATTGGCTCCATGCGATGAGTCTCAGCAAAATCAAGGCTAAAACGCCTAAAAAGCATGTAAATATCTTCCGAACGTTCCTTCAACGATGGTACTTTTATCGGCACTGTTGACAAACGATAAAATAAATCCTCCCTAAATTTCCCTTTTTGAACGGCTCTAATCAATTCAACATTGGTTGCTGCAATGACCCGCACATCCGTTTTCTCAACTTTTGAAGCACCTACGCGCACAAATTCTCCATTTTCCAAAATCCGCAACAACATCGCTTGTGTATCAAGTGGCATTTCGCCTATTTCATCAAGAAAAATTGTACCGCCATTCACCGTTTCAAAATAGCCTTTTCTATCACTCACCGCCCCTGTAAATGCCCCTTTTTCATGTCCAAAAAGTTCAGAATTGATAGTCCCTTCTGGAATCGCACCGCAGTTAATCGCAATAAAAGGATTGTGTTTACGCTTCGATAATGTGTGAATGATTTTAGAAAACGCCTCCTTACCTACCCCACTTTCTCCTTGAATCAAAACAGACAGGTCTGTGGCAGCCACACGTACGGCTGTATCCAAAGCGGCATCGAGCAATTTGGATGTGCCGACAATACCAAAACGTTGTTTTATAGCTTGAAGATTTGAACTCATATCTTTATTTCTGAATGATAAACGATGAAGTTTATAAGTCGTTTATTGTCTTTTTTTATTGTAATTATTTTTCAAGGCACCCCCCTCAGTATTTTATTGAAAACCAATACTTTGTGTGCCTTTTTAAGACTAAAATGGTTATGCTTTGGTTGCTCTTTCGGGTTGATTATCGAATGTTACTTTGCGATAAATATCTTTCAATAAAATCGAACACTCACCTATTGGAATGCTTTCATCGTCTTCAAAATACTCCATATCAAGCCAAAGGCGTTCATTTTCTTTGTCTCTTTCAAGTGACAAGATGTATTTCTCCGATTGAGCAATAAAAATGATTTGTTTTAAACTTTTTAGTGTTTTATAACACCGCATCTTCGTCGTCAAATCACGTTTTTCCGTTGATTCTGATAAAACTTCTATAACAACAGTAGGATTTATGGTAGCTTTAACGTTCTTGGACATTTGCTTTAAATCATGTTCTCCGCAAACAATAATATGGTCAGGATAGAACATTTTACGACATTCTTCGATCCAAAGCTCACGGTCACCTGCATAAATATTACAATCTTTGTCATAAATACAGTTATAAGTCAAACCTGTAAGATTGGTGCAAATCAAACCATGTTGTTCCGTAGCAGATTGAATATCAATGACTTCGCCGTCATGATATTCCAATCGCCTTTCGCCGTCAGCAATCATTTCTAAATAAGCTTCAAGAGAAACGCGCTGTTTAATCGGTTCAGCTTCAACCTCTTTTTGTTTTGACAAAGACTCATATTTTGCTTGCGATTCATTCAGTTCTTCCATTATTGTATGTCGTTTTAAGTTTTAATATTTAAACCAACTCTCCAATCAACGTCGCACTTGTCGCACTATTAACTTTTACAAAACAATAATCCCCTGGTTTCAAGCCTTCTGCTTTTGGAAAAACAAGCATTTTATTTTGTGTATTGCGACCTTTAAACTCCTTATCAGACTTTTTAGAATAGCCTTCAATCAAGACTTTAAACGTCTTACCAATCTCTAATTTATTGTGTTCCAATGATATATGATTTTGCAAACGAACGATTTCGTTCAAACGGCGTTTTTTAACATCTTCGGGGATATCGTCTTCATATTTTTTTGCCGCAGGCGTGCCAGGGCGTTCAGAATACATAAACATATAAGACATTGAGTATTTGGCAAACGACATCATACTGATGGTTTCTTCGTGTTCTTCTTCTGTTTCGCCACAAAAACCTGCAATTATATCGCTCGAAATGGCACAATCGGGCATGATTTCATACACCCGCTTGATTTTATCCATATACCACGAACGGTCATACGTCCGATTCATGCGTTTCAAAATACGAGAATTACCAGACTGAACAGGCAAGTGAATATACTTGCAGATATTTTCATGTTTTGCCATCATAAACAAAACTTCATCTGTAATATCTTTTGGATGCGAAGTAGAAAAACGAACACGTAAATCGAGATGAATAGCTGCTACCATTTCAAGCAAATTAGAAAAATTGACTTTATCTATAACATCCGAATCTAAAATAACCCCCTCAGTATTTTTTCCTTCAAAAGCCTTATTTTTCTCCGCTGACCACTTATAAGAATCGACATTTTGACCCAATAAAGTCACTTCACGATAACCTTTTTCGTACAAATCCCTTGCTTCTGCGACGATACTGAGGGGGTCGCGTGAACGCTCACGTCCGCGCGTGTAAGGCACAACGCAGAAGGAACACATATTATCACAGCCGCGCATAATGGAAATAAAAGCCGTTACACCATTTGTATCGAGGCGTACAGGTGCAATGTCGGCATACGTTTCTTCCCTTGACAAAAAGACATTTACCCCTTTTTCACCGTCTTCTGCACCACCAATTAAGTTCGGTAAATCACGATACGCATCAGGACCAACGACCAAATCAACGAGTTTCTCTTGTTCCAAAAACTTAGATTTCAAACGTTCCGCCATACAGCCCAAAACGCCGACCAAAGAGCCTTGTTTTTTCGTTGCTTCAAAGACCCGAAGGCGTTTACGCACTGTATCTTCAGCTTTTTCACGTATCGAACAGGTATTTACGAGTATCAAATCAGCCGCTTCCATCATACGTGTCGGACGGTAATTGGCATCAGCTAAAATCGAAGCCACGATTTCAGAATCCGAAAAATTCATCTGGCAGCCATAACTTTCGATGTAAAATTTCTTTGAACCATCCCCCTCAGTATCGGCTTCAAATTCAGCGAATAATACTTCTCCTTGACGGTTTTCGTCCATTTTTTTGCCGCCGATATTCAGCAATTCAAGTGTCGGGTTGCTATCGTACATTATTTTTTTATTTTTTCAAGTATTGATAATCTGTATCTTAATTTTTAAGCCCGCAAAGTTAACCCTTTTTGACAAAAGGCGTGACAAAATGTCAGTCATTTATTTCCCCTTCAGTATTTTCAGTAAAAAATACCTAACCTTTTGGTTTTCTTAAAATAAAAACCCATTTTCACAACATGATATAATTAATGCACATCTTTAAACCAATTACCATCATGCAAACTGAACTCGACGGTTGGTATAGTCCACGCCTCAACAAACACATGGAAATCGTCTCTTATGGGCATTTTGGTTTCGCTTTGCTTTTAGTGCCGACGGCTGCCGCCGATTACCTCGAATATGAGCGTTTT
>JAYTUR010000603.1:0-5553 GCA_043744475.1 Saprospiraceae bacterium
GTAAAGCGGCGATTACTTCAGCAGGGTTTTCACCTTTCCGCATCACGACAATGCCTTCCACCATGTCGGGCATCGTATCCAAACCCACTTTGCCCAATCGGGGTACATTCGTCTCAAAAACAGTGGCGAGGTTGCGGACGAAAATGGGCGTACCATTGATATTTTTGACGACAATGTTCTCAATATCCGTCAATTTTGTTAATAAACCGATGCCACGCACGACGTAAGCCTGTCCATTTTTTTCAATCACATCACCACCGACATTGACATTTGAGGTCGAAACAGCGTTGAAAACTTCACTCGATGAGATATTGTATTTCGCTAAAAGGGTCGGATTGACGCTGACTTCATAGCTTTTCACTTCGCCGCCATAGCTGACAACGTCTGCGATGCCCGGTACTTTTCTGATTTCACGCTCAACAACCCATTCTTGTAGCGTCTTTAATTCACGGACGCTTTTTGTTGGACTTTGCAGGGTATAGCGATAAATTTCGCCCGTTGGACCATAAGGTGGTTCAACTTCAGCCTTCACGCCGTCGGGAAAATCAACGGTTTGCAGCCGCGCCGTCACCTGTTGCCGTCCGAAAGCATCTTCAACACCGTCTTCAAAACCAACGGTGACGATGGATAAGCCGAAAAGAGACGTCGAACGCACAAAACTCTTTTTCATCACCCCAGCCATATCGGTTTCGATTGGGATGGTAATGTATTTTTCAATTTCTTCAGCAGACCGCCCAGGGAACTGTGTAATGATGATAATATTGGTATTCGTTACATCTGGAAACGCTTCAATCGGCGTATTCAAGTAACTCATTATGCCGAGAATGATGGCTATTATCGTCATAAAAAACACAAAAACGCGATTTTTAAGCGAGAAAGCAACGATAGATTTTGCTATTTTATTCACCTTATTAAGATTTTAAAGCGTTAAAAATCAATAGGTTAGATGCTGTTATCACTTGCTCGCCTTCATTGACACCCGTGACAAAAGTTTTGTCCGCAGTAGGATGAATAATTTGAACTTCCCGAATTTCAACGTGCTGACGGTCTTTGTAAATCACAACATAGTTTTTGGAATATTCCATAATGATTGACTTTGAAGGAATGGCGATTGCTTGTCCGCCCGCGGGCGATGTCAACGTAATGTTGGCAAACATTTCAGGTGCGAGTTTACCTTCTGAATTGTCGAGTTGAATCCGCGCTTTGGCAACTTTACTGAGGGGGTCGAGCACGCGATTGAGTTTCGATACTTTGCCGTGTAGCACTTTGTCGGGATAAGCCAACGTCGTCACATAAGCATTCATACCTTCTTTAACCTTTGATAAATCAGTTTCATAGACATCAGCCATCACCCACACGTCGGTCAAATTGCCGATTGTAAACAAATTATCGGCAGCGTCAGGGCGCACGAGTTGCCCATTATTGACCTTTTTTTCAAGAATATATCCCGAAATTGGTGCTTTTAAGGTGTAAGTCGAACCACCACCGCCGCCACCATGCAAGGCGACGATTTCACGTATTTTGTCGAGGGTTGCGGTGGCTTTGTTGAAGGTATTTTGAGCTGTCGTCACGTCCATTTGTGAAGCCAAACCGTTTTTTAACAACTCCTGCGTATTGTCTAAAAGTTTTTTTGAAGATAAAACATCAGCTTGTGCACTGACCAAATCCGCTTGATTGGATGCCATATCCGCCGAACGTAGGACTGCTAATGTCTCTCCCACATGGACATAATCGCCCAGAGCAACGTTGACGCTCGTTGTTTGTCCGCTTTGCATCGCAAACACTTTCGACACTTTACTATCATCAAAAGCGACTTCGCCAGTCAAGTGCAGTTCGTTGACCAAAGGCATCGTATGTGCTGTGTCTAATGATATGTGTTTCGCTAATGTATCATTGATGACGACTTTGGGTAACGTATCCACAGCCGTTGTGTTTTCTGCTTTTTTGCCGCAACTTGAGAGTATTGCCCATACAGAAAAAAAGATAATTAAAGTGTTGACTTTCATTTTATATTTTTTATAGATACTTGATTATCAATTTTTTATTAAAATATTTAGGAATCTAAAAAAGAGTTTTCCCCACAATAAAATTCAAATGTTCTTTGGTTTGAATCAATGAATTGTCGAGGTCAAGCGATTTTAGTTTATTGTCTTTAAAGGCTTCCATGAAGTCAATCAATTGCGCCAAAGTCACTTGCCGTTCTTTGTAAAGCCCGACCATATTGCCCCTCATGGTTGCGAAATCAGCGAACAAAGCACCGCCTGATTGGCTTTTTAGGTTTTGCAATTCTTGAAATTTCACAACCGTATTGAAAATGTCCTGCCTTGTTTGTTGAAAAATAGATTGATTGACTGCCTCTTGTTGCTTCACTTGAATCCTTGCTGCTGCGATATTGCCTTGATTTTTATCAAAAACCATCAAAGGCAAACTGGCTGTTATGCCCGTATAATTAGGCGTAAAATTGCCTGTGCTTTGGTAGCTAATGCCAACCGTTACGTCTGGTTTTTTCAAAGCCTGTTGATAAGTCAAGTTCGCAGCTGCGATTTGGCGCAAGTTTTCAGCAATCTTTAAATCTGTTCTTTGACTTAAAGCCAATGTATATAAGGAATCAGACGTTGGCATCTCCAAACGAGCCAGATTATCGTCTATTACTGAGGGGGTCACATAAACGGTTGGTTCAGCGACAATGAGTGTTCGCAATTCCGTTTCTGTATCATTCAAGTCCTGAATTTTTGAGCTGCGGTCTGATTGCAAGCTGAAAAGTAGAATTTCGAGCCTCAATTGCTCCTTTTGCGACACGGTACCCGATTGCACCGCCGCTTTTGTCGTTTCCAACAAATCAGAAACGGAAGCAATTTCAGTATTTAAAACGGACAGACCATTTTCGAGGTAGCGAATGCGGTAATAGTCTTGTCGCACCGTCGCATTCAATGTGCGGAGTAAATCAAAAAACTGATTTTCGTTCAGTTTTTCATTCAGTCTAGCGATGTTAATCAATTTATTCTGCTTGTTTGCCGTGCGAATCAATTGTTCGACATGTAGTACAGCCATACCATTTGAGCCGAACCATGAAAAGAAGTGGTTGCCTTGCGGATTGAACAAGTTGCCTTCACCTGACAGGGTCGGATTTGGACGCAAACCGACTTGTAACGTTTGCGCTTTTGCGACATCAATGTTGAAATGATTGGCTAAAAGCGTCAAGTTTTGTTGTGCGAACCGGCTTTGGGTTTCATCAAGGGACAGCCGTAACGTATCCGCAGCGTGTATTTTGCTAAAAACAAAAAGACATAACACGCTAATAATCAATAAATTAAATCGTATTGATTGCATAAATATGAAAATTTAAACGCCAACCATAAGCCTTCAAAATGCTGCTTATGAAGCTATTGAAGACAGACAGACAGAGCCGTTTTTTAAAAACAGTTGAGTAAATTTTTTAGGAAAAAAGAAAGAGAACGAGCTATTTTAGCAGTCGAGCTTCAGCCGATTGAAAAGAATGAAAAGCCGTTTTTGAACGGGGTATATAACCGTATTTGGAGAAACGGTTGTTATTCTAAGGGTATAAATAATTGAAGGACAGTATGTAGAAAAGGAGGGTACAAAAGCAATATGAAAATAATGCGAAAAATTTTGAGAAAAACCATTGCCAGAGCCTTCTATGTCATCATCACTATCATCATCTAGGTCAGCAAAAACAAGAGGAAAATTAGGACTAGAATCGTCGGTGTGTAAGACAAGTATCCCCTCAGTATTTATAGCGTTTTGGTAGCCTAAAGCAATTGTCGTTGGTGTCGTTAGCGTTGCCCAAAACAGGCTAAGAATGAGTTGAATGCCTATCATTGGAACCAACTTGTTATCGTTTAGTAATGTTGTGTATGCTGATTTAAACGGCGAATGTATATGTAGTGATTCATAATACATTTATTATTCTAACAATTAACAATAACTTTAACTTATGTCATTTTTCTGTCACGTATAGATATATCATTTTTGCAGTATTCCTAACGGCATATTAGTTAGGGCAAGTGTAACATCCGATAATTCGTGGCTCAAACTGCTATATTTGCACCTCAAAGGATTTTATAAATCAAACATCTAAGACATTCACCGCAAAAAAGAACCAATAACAATCTTCAAACTCACGTTAATGTGAGTAAAAAAATCTATCATTTGTAGTGTAATCAAAGCAGAGTTTCTATGAAAATTATCAATTTCCTTCTTTACGGCAATGTTTTTATAGCTCTTTGTGCTTATTCACAAACAGTGCAGACGTGCCGTTTTTTAGGAGATGACAATGTTTCTCAAAGCATTTTACCGATTTTTGTTGCTGCTGCAACCTTCTTTCTTTACAATATCCACAAACCCATTACTTTTTTTCTAAAAAAACAACTCGTTGATAATCAACGTTTTCTGAAAACAAAATCATTCAGTAGCCCCCTCAGTATTTTGACGATTTCAGCAGGTTTGTTGTGTATCTATTTTTTTTTCAACATCAAAACAGCGACTCAATGGTATTTAATCATAGCTGCTTTTTTCTCCCTTGCCTACGTTTTACCCGTTTTTGGCGATAAACGTTTACGTGATTTACCTTATATCAAAATCTTTACCATAGCCTTCGTTTGGGCATTTGTGACCGTCATTCTACCCGCTCAAGAGTATAATAACATCTTAGATAATCACCTTAAATGGATGTTTGTGGAAAGAGCCTTGTTCGTTTTTGCATTAACCATACCCTTCGACATACGAGATATAGACGTTGACGCAAAAACAAATGTCAAAACGATACCCCTCAGTATGGGCGTTCAAAAAGCCAAATATTTAGGTATTTCGGCATTAATAGCCTGTATGTTTATTGTTTTTGTCTTAAATAAGCAAGGCGTTTACTCCTTCAAAAACACCTTAGCCCTACTTTTAACCTATATCGTCAGTAGTTTTATTGTTGGCTTCACACAAAAAAATAGAAGCGATTATTATTTCTATGGTTTAACTGATGGGATGATGCTCATGCAAAGCCTGTTTTTTTATGCTTTAGACATCATTATGTAGAAATTCAGATTAGATAGACTACTATCATCACTTCAAAAGACGGTTGAAGAAGCCATTAACCATTATAATCTAAGGTAATTCCTTCAAACACGCCACCAAACTATCATGCCAATGCGGTATCTCTATACCAAATGTTTCCCGAAATTTAGCTTTGTTCAAAACGCTAAACGGTGGTCGTGCCGCAGGGGTAGGGTATTGCGTGGACTCAATCGGATGCACCTGACAAGCGATGTCTCGTATCTCAAAAATAGCTTTTGTGAAGTCGTACCAACTCGTTACACCTTCATTGGAGTAGTGAAATACCCCCCTCAGTATTTTAGGGTCAACTTCTTGATTTTCAATTTTTTGCGCTACTTTTAATATGGCTTTTGCAAGGTCGCGGGCATAAGTAGGTGTGCCAATTTGGTCAAAAACGACACTCAGTTGTTCGCGCTCTTTACCGAGTCTCAACATAGTTTTAACGAAATTATTGCCAAAAGTACCATAGACCCAAGACGTGCGAATGAC
>JAYTUR010000604.1:0-1443 GCA_043744475.1 Saprospiraceae bacterium
AAGTGCGCTTTTGGGCATTTCAAACGAAATTTTTCTATCAAATCATTAATGATTGGCGTTAATTTCAGGGCTTCAAATTGGGGTTCATACGTCGCATCAAGTCGTGCAGACAATAAGAGATTGTTGACCAATATATTCAATCGCTCTGTTTCGACGGTTGCGGAATTCAGTAGTTTAGCCTGTTGGGCTGCGTCCAATTTGTGCTTTTGTAAGGTTTGATGCACCAATTGAATGGACGCAATGGGCGATTTTAACTCATGGGTAATGGATAAAAGAAAATTTTGGCGTTGTTTTGATAAGGCAACTTCTATAAAAAAACTGCGGTTGATGAGCCAAACGACGATGAGTAAACCGATAAATAACACACCACCTTCACCCCAAACCATACTTTTTTGTCGTCCATATCTATCTTCTAACTCTGCATACTGAGGGGTCATTTTGAACTGAATTTCGTCAATATACAAGCCTTTTTCCGCCATTTCGTAGCGTAATAGCTCGATATGGGCTTGTTTGGCATCCGCATTTTTTTTTAATAACAGCATTGACCACCAAGCAAAAGCCATTAAAATATAGATGGATGAAAAAATAACGGCGATGCGTAATTTCTGTGAATTTCCCATGATGCGTTTAGATTGTAAACCGAATATATTTTATCGTACACTTTGCAATGTTTGCTTTTTCGTAATAGGTTTGAACTGATAATTCATTCATAATCAATGGTTTCGCATGGATATCACTGTCGCAAAGCAGCAATTTGACCCCCTCAGTATTTTGACAAATATAGAGCGTAAAATCATACAAATCGGGCGAATCTGTTTTCAAATGCACAATGCCGTCGGGTTGTAAAAAAGACCGAAAACGATTCAAAAACGGTATAGAAGTCAATCGCCGATTCGATTTACTGTCTCTCAAAAAAGGGTCTGGAAAGGTAATCCATATTTCAGACACCTCGTTTTTAACAAAAAAATGTTCAATCTGTTCGATACGTGTCCGCAAGAAGGCGACATTTGGCAAACTCATATCAATAGCTTCTTTCGCGCCTTTGTGTATCCTCGAACCCTTGACATCTACGCCTATAAAATTGCGTTCTGGAAACATTTGACCCAAAGCAACGGCGTATTCTCCCCGTCCACAAGCCAATTCAAGCGTAATTGGATTATCATTTTTAAAATGTTCCGAACCCCATTTGCCTTTGATATCAACAAGTTGGCCCATCAACACAGTATTTTTGGGGTCTCGAACGTCTAAATTATCGTAAACGTTGGGGAAGGTTTGTAGCTCTGCGAATTTCTTTAATTTTTGACGACTCATAACTTTCTTTCTAACTTTCTTTATTTTTTAACGTGAGTTCGGAGATATTACTGGCTCTTTTTCGCTGCGCTCAAAAATCGCCTTTTGAATGGTTTTTTAAGTGTTGAGCTTATTTTTGATAGAAAAATTTCC
>JAYTUR010000605.1:0-5515 GCA_043744475.1 Saprospiraceae bacterium
CAAATTTCACTCCCAAATAATAAAGAAACTGTACCAATCGCCGAGGTAATACCCGCCGCAACCTCTAAAATTGTTATCGTCGGCATCAATAAACCGACCGTTTTACTGAGGGGGGAGTTTTTGAAGTGGTCGGTTAAATAATCGAGATTGCCTTTGTAGTTAAAAACTTTATCTAAGCCTGATTGTAAAAAAAGGATAGACATAAAAGCAGGTACGAGCATTTTGATAAGCGTAAAACTGCCGATATTGCTCATTAAATCAGATAAAAGAGTCATTTTGTTATAGATTTTAAGTTTTGTTTATTGAATAATAACTGTCATTAAAGAGGCAATTTAGCATAATTTTCTTAGTTCAAGCCAATTCTTACTCCTGACATTCTATAATTTCATGTAACTTTGTGACAAGAGCCAAACTTAAATTGGTCACACATAATATGCCTAACGATACGAATCAATATATGGTGGATTTCTCAATGCCCACAATTTTAACAGAACGGTTTTCGAGTAGAATACCCGAACAGCGTACTATCATCAACGATTATTTCGCTGAAGGTAAATTAGTGAGTTATTCAGTATCTCTCGAAAGTGGAAAAGTATGGGCGGTTTTTAATGCCGATTCAGAAGATGAGGTTTTGGTTTTGATTCGTGGTTTACCTTTAACCCGTTTTATGCAATACGTTATTTGCCCATTGACTTTTTATAATGTGTTGACAACGCAAGTACCACATTTTTCGGTGAATTAGATGATTTGTATTGTAACATCAATATTAAAATATAAATTTAATAACTATACATATAGTATTCATTTTCAAAAAATAGAATCATGCTGACTTAACATGATTCTATTTTTATTTAACATAAAATAAAACCATATTCTAAAATTATGAAACAACTTATCGAATGCGTACCCAATTTCAGTGAAGGTCGAGACCCCTCAGTCATTCGTCAAATTACAGACGAAATCGAAGCCGTTGATGGCGTTCAATTACTCAATGTTGACCCTGGTAAGGCGACCAATCGTACGGTCGTCACTTTTGTCGGTGAACCTGCGGCAGTCATTGAAGCGGCTTATAGAGCCATCAAAAAGGCAGCAGAACTGATTGATATGTCGCGGCATACGGGCGAACACCCGCGTATGGGCGCAACAGATGTCTGTCCGCTTATTCCCATAGCCAATATTTCGATGGCAGAAACGGCAGAGTGGGCGAGAAGTCTTGGGGAAAAAGTAGGCGACCCCCTCAGTATTCCCGTTTATTTGTATGAAGCGGCGGCAACGCGACCTGAAAGGCGCAATTTGGCAACGATACGGGCGGGTGAATACGAAGGTTTTAAAGAAAAACTACAAAAGCCAGAATGGAAACCCGATTTTGGTCCAGCTGTTTTTAATGCCAAAGCAGGTGCAACGGTTATAGGTGCAAGAGATTTTTTAGTGGCTTATAATGTCAATTTGAACACAACAAGTGTTCGACGCGCCAATTCTGTTGCTTTTGATGTGCGTGAACAAGGTCGTGTGTTGTTAGACCATAGGGGCAAAAAGGTACTTAACGAGTCAGGTGAACCTGAACGTGTGGCGGGTGCTTGTAAATCTGTAAAAGGTATCGGTTGGTTTATCGAGGAGTATGGCATTGCGCAAGTATCAATGAATTTAACCAATTTGAGCGAAACGCCTTTGCATATTGCTTTTGATGGGTGCTGTAAATCAGCCGAAAAACGGGGTTTGCGGGTGACGGGTTCTGAACTTGTTGGACTTGTGCCAAAGCAGGTCTTGATAGATGCAGGCAAGTATTTTTTGAAAAAACAAGAACGTTCAGCGGGTGTCTCTGAAGCGGAATTGATCCGTATTGCTGTTCGTACTTTGGGTCTTGATGAATTATCGCCTTTTGACCCGAAGAAGAGAGTGATTGAATATTTGCTCGAAGATGATAAAGCAGCCCCCCTCAGTAAAATGTCTTTAAAAACCTTTGCGGACGAAACGGCTTCTGAAAGTCCTGCGCCCGGCGGTGGTTCTATTGCGGCTTACGTCGGTTCTTTGGGCGCATCGTTGGCGACAATGGTGGCTAATTTGAGCAGTCATAAACGGGGTTGGGATGACCGTTGGGAGATTTTTAGTAATATTGCAGAAGCAGGACAACGCCTAAAAGACGCTCTTTTGCACAAAGTTGACGAAGACACTGCTGCTTTTAATGCGATTATGAACGCTATGAGTTTGCCAAAAGGCTCTGAGAATGAACGACTTATGCGTAAAGAAGCGATGACTGCGGCGACGAAATTAGCGATTGAAGTACCCCTCAGTACGATGCGTTTGGCACTTGAAAGTTTTGGTATTATTCAAAAAATGGCAGAAATAGGAAACCCCAATTCGGTTTCTGATGCAGGTGTTGGAGCTTTGTGTGCGCGTGCGGCAGTGCGTAGTGCCTATTTGAATGTTAAAATTAATGCTGCGGGTTTTGAGGATAAGACTTATATTGAAACGATTTTAGCCGAAGCGGAAAATATGTTATTACAAGCAGAAAAATTGGAGGATAGAGTTCTTGACATAGTTAACAAAAAAATATAAAGAACGACTGAGGGGGCTGTTTACACTTTTTGACAAGTATGATGACCCCCTCAGTATTCCCAACTCAGAATGTATGAAAATTAGTAATAAGTCATTAGTCGCAGATAATCAGACCAATGACTTATTAATTTATTGTAAAATTAAATCTTTTTCCTCAACCATACGGCGCATATTGATAAGGGCGTAACGCATACGACCCAAGGCCGTATTGATGCTCACGCGTGTCAAAGAAGCGATTTCTTTGAAACTCATATCGGCATAGTGGCGCAAAACACCAACTTCACGTTGTTCATTGGGTAAAGAATCAACTAAATAACGGATGCGTTCGTGGACTTGACTCCGCATGATGCTTTGTTCTGGACTTTCGTCTGATAAACCGATGACATTGAAAATGTCATATTCATCGGTTTGTCCGACGGTTGGACGGCGTTTGTCGCGGCGGAAATAATCCACGCAAAGGTTGTGCGCGATGCGTAAAGCCCATTGAAGGAATTTGCCTTCGTGGTTATAACGACCTGAACGGAGTGTATTGATGATTTTGATAAAGACTTCTTGGAAGATATCTTCCGCCAACTGTGAATCTTTACAAAAGATGTAAATAGACGTATAAATACGTGATTTGTGGCGGCGAAGTAAAATCTCGAATGCTTTCTCATTGCCGTTGAGGTAAAGGTCTATCAACTCTTGATCTACGAGTTGAGCGGTTTGCGTAGCTTGCATACTGTAAATAATTTATCAGACTTGTGAAGGAATACTCGTAATTATTTAAATGTAGAAGCTACTATCTATAGGCAATGAAATTTTAGTTATGAAATTCAAGTTTTGAAAGAATGGAAGATTAACTTTCAGTTTAATTAGGTCAAAGATAAAGCCAAATATTCGAGAGGTGCAACATACTTATTCCTTTTTTTTACCTTTTTAACGAATATTTAACCAAAATGTACTTTTTTAGTTATGGTTTGGTTTTAATATTTTAACTTTTAGCAAAATAAAATTTCTATTTTAATCTTAAAATCAATATTATTTTTGATGAAAAGACGAAAAAGTGGTACTTTGTTCGTTTCAGCTATTTTGTTCAAAAATAGGAAAATACATAAAATAATAAAAAGTTTGTTTGGACTTTTTTGAAATATTCTATCGCATTCTTTGTCTTGTCCAAATTTACGAAATAATAAGGGTATCGGATTTTCAGTAATTTCCGATACCCTCTAAAGTTTATTGAAAAATAAAACCATTAGGAGCAACACCCACAGTTAATTTATTTTTTTCCGTTTTTGTCAGTGGGTCAATAATATAGACAACACCTGATTGTTTGTAGTCAATAGCATCGCCACACCAAAGCAAACTTGTACGAGGGTCAAAACCCAAAGAATAAAGCGCAGTAGCACCCGTTGGTTTCAAAAATACTGAGGGGGGGGTAGCACCAAAATTGAGCAAGTCTTTTGCATAAATCTGATTATTAGCAAGAAAATAAAGCGTCGTTTTCGATTTATCGCCTATTAAAGATGAAGCACCATAAGGCACATCAAAAGAATATTCGACAGCATTGTTCCGAATTTTAACCAATTTACCATTGCTTTTTTGGAATTCACCATAAGATAAAACCCATATATCGCCATTGGCATCTTGGACGATGCTATTGGGACCCAAACCCACTTTAATTTTTTGTAAAACGCTATCTGCTAAACTATTGACAATTGAAACAGTTGAGTCTTTGCCTAAACCGCCACTGTTAAGCACCCAAATCGCGCCACTTGTTGTATTGCGAATCATTCTGTCTGCACCTTTACCTGTTGGAATGGTCTTAGCAATTGTTTTTGACGCATAATCATAAACCGCAATGCCACTTGTTGCGCTGTCTTTACCCCATTGCGTGATATATGCACGATTGACATCAATCGGTAAAAAATAGCGCGGAAGCGTCAAACCCGTAGCAAGTGTACTTTCGCTAACAAAATTTTTTGATGTTGCCACTACCAGTTTGTTAGCATTATTGACGATAATGTAGGCCTTGCCGTTGTATAAATTCATTGATTGTAGTACATTGCCAATCGCGGCGCCACTATTTGCTGTTCCATAAATATCGTTTTTGAGAATAGCTGCATCGCGGTCATAATAACTCACTGTACCTGTACCGCTACCGAAAGGACCTTCATTGGTGATAAAAACGCCGGTTTGAAACAATTCTGAAGGCTTTTCGTCGCCTTTATTACATGAAGCAAGAATGAAAGTACAAGCAAAAAGTATTGCATATACATGTGATTTCGAAAAAATCATAGTTTTATTTTTTTAAAAAAAATGGTAAAAAATAACCAAAACGGTTCAGGGAAAGTGGTTTAAAGTTAAAATGACCCCCAAAACGCCGCAAAGGTATAGAATTCAAAATCGTTCCATGTCCTTTTTTGAAAAATTACAAGGTCTAAACGAAAAAAGTGCTTGTATTGTGAATTCAATGCCTTGTGTTTCTATATGATTTTTACATTTGCATAAAAATTGCCCGAAGATGTCCACTATAACTTTTCAACCTTTGACACGCATGTCGCCCGCTGAATTGCTTGAATTTAGCCAACTCAACCGCAATCTTCAATGTGAACTCAATGCCAACGGAACGGTTGTTTTGAAAACTCCGTTGCGTTTACGTTATACGTCTTTAACGAATCGTCTTGTCAAAAAATTAGAAGAATGGAATGAGAACGTTGAGGAAGGAACGGTTTTGACGGCGCGTATTGGGTTTGTATTGCGCAATGGTGCAGTTCGACATCCGACTGTGGCATGGGTCAAAAATGTAAAATTGGCAGCTCAAATTGAGCATTTGATTGAACATGTGCCCGATTTTTTTATCGAGTATCTTACAGAATCCGAAAGCCTTTCTATAGCACGCGCACGTATGCAGGAGTATATCAGCAACGGTGCACGTTTAGGTTGGCTGATTGATTTGGAAAATGAAACGGTTTATACT
>JAYTUR010000606.1:0-5510 GCA_043744475.1 Saprospiraceae bacterium
GCTCGCAAAGCAGCTGAAAAATTAGTGGCAGAATTAAATTTAACTAACTGAATATCAATAAATTATGTTAAAAAAATACGCAAAACTCCTCGTCAACTATTGCCTTGAGATCAAAGAAGGCGACAGGCTGTTTATCCAAACCACGACCCTTGCCGAGCCGCTTGTGCGCAAAGTCTATCGCGAAGCTTTGCGTGCAGGAGCAAGTCTCGTAGAAACGGATTTTATTTTTCAAGGACGCAGCCACATTTTTTTGAACGAAGCCAACGACACGCAACTCAAAACGGTTTCGCCTTTTTATAAAACAGCGATGTCTGAATTTGAAGCCTATTTGCACATTCGCGCTCCTTTTAACCTACGTGAAGATGCCAGTAATGACGCTGAAAAATCGAAAAAAAGGGGCGAATCAACGAAGGAAATCAATAAAATTTACTTTGAAAGAACTGCAAATCGGGCTTTAAAACGCAACCTCTGTCAGTATCCAACAGCCGCATCTGCTCAAGAAGCGGGCATGAGTTTGGAGGAATATGAGCATTTTGTTTTTAATACGTGTAAACTGTTTGCACCCGACCCACAAGCGGCATGGCTCGAAGTCCGCAAGTCGCAACAGCGCATCGTTGACTACTTAAATAACTGCAAATCAGTGCGTTATGTAGCCGAAAAAACAGACATTACCTTCTCTACCGAGGGGCGTATTTGGATGAATTCAGATGGTCAGACCAATATGCCAAGCGGTGAAGTTTATACTTCGCCCGTTGAAAATGCAGTCAATGGTGTGGTGCATTTCAGTTATCCATGCTTGCACGGTGGGCATGAAGTTCAAGGTGCAACGTTGTGGGTGAAAGATGGGTATATTGAGCGTTGGGAAGCGGAACGTGGGAAGGATTATTTGGATAAAGTTTTCCAAATAGAAGGCACGCGGCGTTTTGGCGAAGCGGCAATTGGGACAAATTATGACATTACTAAAATAACAAAAAACATTCTTTTTGATGAAAAAATTGGCGGCTCTATCCACATGGCGATTGGTCAATCCTACCTTCAAACGGGTGGTAAAAACCAATCAACTGTGCATTGGGATATGATTACAGATATGCGTCAGGGCGGCGAAGTGATAGCCGATGGCGAAGTGATTTATAGAAATGGACTATTTTTAATATGATGACGATTTATAATAGCTTATGTTCGGGAAACTTTAAAAGTTTCCCGAACGTGCTGCTGCTGGTAATTTGTTCTAACTTATTCATAATCAATGTTAATGCTCAACTACCAAAAGGTTTTTCAATAGAACCGAGCCTTCATTTTGGACGTATTACCAAGCATACATCTAAACTTTTGTTCCAATCGCCCCCCCTCAGTATCGGCAGCGAAATTCATCTAAATTGGCAAACGTATGGTCAAAAAGTTTGGCATGAATGGCAAGGCTATCCGTCCTTCGGCATCAGCTTTTTACACTATGATTTAGGGGACAAACAACTATTTGGCAGTGCTTTTGCCGTTTATCCGACCCTTGATTTGAAGGTTTTTAAAAAAATAAAACCGATAGATAGCTACATACAGTTTGGTTGGGGTTTGGCTTATCTGACGCGACATTATGACCAATTTACCAATCCGATAAATAATGCTGTTGGTTCTGCACTCAATAATGTAACGGATTTTAAATGGCGGTTTGAAAGACAACTAACAACACATTGGAAAGCGCAATTAGGGTTAAGTTTTACTCATTTTTCAAACGGTTCTACGCATCTGCCTAATTTTGGTATCAACATTCCTGCATTGAATGTGGGTGCAAAATGGACTCCTAAACCGCTTTATACTCAGGAGTATATTCACCGCGATAGTGCTTCAAAATCCAATAAAAAATGGGGCTTTAACGCTTTCACAGGCTTAGGTTTGAGTGCTTCGAGTGCACCGCGAGGCCCTAAATATCCGATTTATACCGTTGCTTTTTCATTGGTTCTTCCTTTGAATCAAGTCAATTTGCTGTCTTTTGGGGTTCAACATGAGCAAAACAGGGTTGTTGCAGAATTTGGATTGGCTTCAGGTCAGTTTACGACAAAGGCAGAGGCTTTGAAAGCGGGCAGTCGTTGGGGTGTTTTTTTAGGTAATGACTTTCTATTTGGGCAAGTTGCGGTGGTGTTGCAGTCGGGTTTTTATCTTCATCGTTACGAGGCGGTTGAAAGTATGTGGTTCAATCGTTTAGGGCTTCGGCTTTATTCACCAACCATTGGACGTTCAAATGTACGTGGACATATCGGCGTTTTTTTGAAAGCCCATAGGGTTAATGCTGAACAGTTTTGTGTATTGGGCGGAATGAGTTTTTGAACACAAATGGGACTGATTTGTGTTCAAAACTAAACCGCAAAATTTTTATTAGACATAAAATCCCGAACACTCGTTTCGGCATCATGGAAAGCATGTTCCAAAGTATCGTTAATAACAACTTTATCGAAACGATTTTCGTATTTTAGCTCTTCTGTTGCGCGGGCAATCCGTTTTCTAAGGCTTTCAGTAGTCTCCGTTTTACGATTTTTCAAGCGTTCAAACAAAATATCTTTAGACGGCGGTTTGATAAAAATTGCCAACGATTCGTCGGGATACACCTTTTTAATACTTATTGCACCTTTAACATCTACATCAAAAATAATGCACTTGCCTAAATCCCATAAACGTTCGACTTCACTCTTCAAAGTGCCGTAAAATTGGTCATCATAGACCTCTTCGTATTCTAAAAACGCCCCCTCAGTAACACGCTGTTTGAAATCGTCGGTTGACAAAAAATAGTAATCCACACCGTCAATTTCATGTGCGCGACGCGCACGATTGGTCGCCGAAACGGAAAAAGCCAATTCAGGAAACTGCCTCAAAAGGTGATGAACAATTGTCGTTTTGCCTGCACCTGATGGTGCGGTAACAATAATTAATTTTTCCATAGCTATAAAATATCAACTAACTAATACCGATTAAACGAGATTAGCTATCAATTCTTTCATTTTTTCCAATTCATCTTTCATTTTAACAACAAGGTGTTGAATATGAGATGAATAGGCTTTTGAACCGAGTGTATTGATTTCGCGCCCAATTTCTTGTGTAATAAAATTTAAAGTTTTGCCTTTCGATGTGTTTTTTTCGTCGTTTAATGTCTCCATAAAGTAACGACAATGTTGACTTAGGCGTACTTTTTCTTCCGTCACATCAATTTTTTCAAGATAAAAAAGGACTTCTTGTTCAAATCTGTTTTTATCCACATTCTCTTTGCCCATAAATTCGTCAAGGTTCTGCTTCATGCGCGCCCTTAATTTCACAACACGTTCTGCCTCATAAGGTTCAACCTCTGTCAACAACTGCGCAATGTTTTCAACCCGTAACCGCAAATCTTCTTCCATTGCCCCCCCCTCAGTAAGACGGAAATTTGTGAAGTCCACAAGTGCTTCATTGATAGCATCGAGGGTCGCTTTCCATTGTTCCTCTTGCACTGAATCCTCATCAGAACCCAACACATTCGGCAAACGCAAAATGGCTTGCAAGACATCGCCGTGGTCAATGCCCAATTCAGTTTTTAGTTGTGACAACTCCTTGTAATAACGTCTGAACAAGTCGTGATTCAAGACAAAATCGTCTTCGCCCGTCAAGGAACGCACATAAATACTCATATCAATCTTACCGCGTTCTGCTTTTTCGGTCAAGATGCGGCGCAGGTCAATTTCTTTTTCTTTGTAATTTGACGGCATTTTAAAACGCATATCCGTCATTTTTGAGTTCAAAGCACGAATCTCAATCGTGACTGTTTTATCACCAAAAGAGCGGGTTGAACGCCCGTAACCTGTCATTGAAAGGAGCATATTATTGGGAATTTAAGAATCGAAAAGAAAAAAAGGTGAGCCGTTTTAAAAAACACCTTTATTTTGATTAAGAAAGAACGGCAAAGATAGTAAAACCGACTTGAGACCAAAGGAGAAAAAAAAAAATTAAACTTTTTTTATGTAAACTATTGAAAATCAATTCTATACTCGTATTTTCGTTTCATCTTTTAGCTTACATCCATTTTTATTGTTGTTTTTTGTACTGAAAAAGTAGGTATTTAAATGATTTTCAGAAACAGATTATATCAAAAAATGCTATAAAAAAAATAATTTTGGCAAACAATTTGATTGACCAGTCGTATAAAGTATTGATTTTCAAAGACGTAAGTTTAATAAAATCATTATTTTTATAAATAATTTTCAAAAAGGGCTTCATAATTCGGAATAAAAAAAGAAATTTGCGCCACTTTTGACAAAACGAAAGAATAGCAAGAACATAATTCATAACTCATTCTAAATCAATTCATAATGAGAAAAGCTGATATAGTAGCAGCCATTTCAGAAAAAACAGGTCTCGCCAAAGTAGATGTACTCGTCTCTTTGGAAACTTTTTTCAACGAAGTCCGTGAAACAATGGGCAACGGCGAAAATGTCTATATTCGTGGCTTTGGCTCGTTCGTCATTAAAAAACGAGCAGCTAAAACAGGACGGAATATCAAGCGCAATAAAACAGTTCAAATTCCTGAACACTTTATTCCTGCTTTCAAACCTGCTAAAATTTTCACTGAGCACGTGAAAAGCAGTGTCACTTCTTTACCTGACGATAAAGGCGAAGAATAAATAAGTGGATTTTAAAGTTCCAATATGTCAAAATATCTCAATAGACACTTTTCTTAGCGTTTTGATATTTTGACATATTGGAATATTAAAATCTCAAATCTTCAAAAATGAACAGACAGCAAATCACCCTCATCGCTTCTGCGGTCGCCTTGTTTTTCATCCTTTATTTCGGTTGTGATGTTAAATCGAAGGAACAAAAAACCTTCGAAACAGCGCGTGTCCTAACGGGTGCAACGCTTGACATGACCAGCGTTATTAAAGAAGCAAATAAGAGTTTAAATGCCACACAAGCAACTGAAATACAAGCACTTACACAGAAAAGCGAAACTGCAAAAGACCCCTCAGTATTGAAGCAGTTATCCGCCACCTGGCACAATGCAGGGCATGACGAAGTGGCTGCCCACTATGCTGAACAGGTCGCTGAAATTGACAAAACGGACGAAGCATGGTCTATTGCAGGTGCTAATTATTATTTGGCTTTGCAAAAAGCTGAAGATAAAACGGTACGTGATTTTTGCGCCAATCAAGCCGCTAAAGCGTTTCAAAATGCCGCGTCTTTGAATCCAACAAAATTGGAACATCGCATCAATTTGGCACTTTGCTACACTGAAAATCCACCGCAAGACAATCCAATGAAAGGGATTTTATTGTTACGTGAATTGGATGCTCAAAACCCTGAAAATATCACTGTCAATACGCAATTGGCAAGGTTGGCAATCAAAACAGGGCAATACGACAAAGCTATCGGTCGCCTTGAAAAAGTGATAACGAAAGACCCAAATAACGGGAAATTGTATTGCTTATTGGCTGATGCTTATTCAGGTGCAAACAATCCGAAAGCCGCAGAAGCGACACAGAAATGTCAATCGCTTT
>JAYTUR010000607.1:0-5505 GCA_043744475.1 Saprospiraceae bacterium
TAACCCCAAGACGACGATATACTCTTTTAATTAAGTAGCATATCGTCCCCGTGGCATTTCACACAATATTTTTATAACTATATTTATCACTGATAATCAAGCAATTAGGCATATAAAAAAAAGGTAAGCATCGTTTTTGTGTTTATTTTTTGTTCTTTAATAATATGTTTTCAAAAAATGTACCAAATAATAGGGAGACTTTCTATATATTTTATTTATAATTTTTTGAAACCATTAAATTCACATTTATAATGCTTTTTAAAGAAAACAAATTGTTTAAGCCTATATTTATGCCACAATTTATCGGTATTGCAGGAAAGCATTTGATTCATATAACCAAAATTGTGGCGTAAGTTTATACCAAATTAGAGTTATCTTTATTGATAACATAAATTACCCCCCTCAGTATCAAAAGGAGTTTTTACCTTGTCGCTATTTATTACTATTATTTCACATCACAACCAAACCATATCGCTTATGAAAAAAATGCTCCTATTCTTTATTGGCTTTTTGTTTACTCAAAGCCTATCGGCACAAGCTGTTACGGAGACTGACTCCGCTTTCATCCGCAATCATTATTCAAAACAAGAAGTTTACATTAAAATGCGGGATGGCGTTCAGCTTTTTACAACCATTTATACACCTTTAGACCAGTCGAAAAAATATCCTATTTTGCTCAAAAGGACACCTTATACCGTTGCGCCTTATGGCAAATATGAGTTTGTCAATACATTTCAGAACATGACTTTGGGGCGTGAAGGCAATATTTTCGTTTTTCAAGACGTGCGCGGACGGTGGATGTCCGAAAGTGAATTTGTGGACGTGCGCCCAATTGTTGAACATAAAACAAGCAAAAACATTGACGAAAGCACCGACACCTACGACACCGCCGAGTGGCTTATCAAAAACGCAGACGGCAACAATGGGCGCATTGGAGTCTATGGCATTTCGTATCCAGGGTTTTACGCGACCAATGCCCTCGTCGAATCGCACCCCTCAGTAAAAGCCGTTTCACCACAAGCGCCTGTGACGGATTGGTTTATTGGCGACGATTTTCACCACGGCGGCGCGTTTATGCTGATGGATGCGGTGCAGTTTTATCGCAATTTTGGTCGCCCACATCCTAAGCCTGTTTTACCCGCAGATTTTCAGAACAGAGAACTCATTTACCCTGATAATTATGATTTTTTCTTGAAAATGGGCGCTTTACCCAACTATAAGACCAAATATATGGGCGATTCTATCAAGTTTTGGAACGACCTAATGAGTCACCCGAACTACGATGCATTCTGGAAAGCCCGTAATA
Organism: Saprospiraceae bacterium; assembly: GCA_043744475.1. GTDB lineage: Bacteria > Bacteroidota > Bacteroidia > Chitinophagales > Saprospiraceae > JAAFJT01. The sequence goes on from JAYTUR010000607.1 coordinate 1,307, forward strand.
TTCGACCGCATTTGAAAAACACCAAACCTGCCGTATTGACCGTTGGTGGCTTGTTCGATGCCGAAGATTGTTACGGTGCATGGCGTACTTATGAGGCATTGGAAAAACAAAACACCCCCTCAGTATCCAACCGCCTTGTCATGGGTCCATGGTTTCATGGGGCATGGGGCGGACGTTCAACGGGTGAGTTTTTGGGCAATGTCCAATTCGGTTCTAAAACATCTGCTTATTTTCAAACAGAAATTGAAGCCAAATTCTTCAATTTTTACCTTAAAGATGAAGGAAAAATGTCTTTGCCCGAAGCCACTGTGTTTGAAACTGGCACAAACCAATGGAAAAGTTATGAGAGTTGGCCCCCTAAAAACACAAAGGAACGCAATATATATATGCAGCCAAACGGCAAACTCTCATTCAGCAACCCCACAGTACAAACGGGTTCGACATCGTGGGTTTCTGACCCCGCCAAGCCTGTGCCTTATACTGAAGATGTGGGCGAAGACCGTACCCGCGAGTACATGACCGACGACCAACGTTTTGCTGCTCGTCGTCCGGATGTGTTGGTGTTTGAAACCGATGTTTTAACAGAAGATATGACCGTTGTGGGTCCGATTGATGCGACTTTGTTTTTTTCAACAACGGGTACAGATGCCGATGTAGTGATCAAAGTAGTTGATGTGTTTCCAGACGATGCACCGCAATGGGCAGGTTCAAAAGTGCCGCAAGGTGGCTATCAGATGCTCGTGAGAGGTGAAATACTGAGGGGTCGTTTTCGGTACAGTTGGGAAAAACCTGTGCCATTTACACCCAATGTGATTGCGAAAGTGCCGATGCAATTGCCCGACATTTCACATACTTTCAAGAAAGGGCATCGGTTTATGGTGCAAGTGCAGTCGTCATGGTTTCCGATTGCCGACCGCAATCCACAGAAATTTGTAAACATCTATCAAGCAAAAGACTCTGATTTTCAAAAAGCTACGCATCGTCTTTATCATAATGCGAAAAGTGCGTCGCATTTAACAGTTAAGGTTTTGAATAAGTAAAATGAAAACGGACGACGAAATTTAAAACTTCGTCGTCCGTCTTTTTCTGCCTTACTCCTTCACCCGATTCAAACCCAATGCTCGTAACATCCAACGCGGCAACGACTTTTCAGGTCGCCGTTTCCGTAGGTCGAGATACCAACCGATTGACTTCAAAATCGGTATTTTATGCGTTTCGACAAACTCAATGAGCGTTCCGTCCACCGTTTCGATATACGCAAAACGCCCCGCCGCGCCTTCCATTTGGAACGATTCAGCAGAGTCCACCGTAAAACGATACCCCTCAGTAGCGAGCCGTTCTTTCAGTCCATCCATGCCGTTAACATCATAACAGAGTTGGATAAAACCACATTCACCCCAAAAACGGTTCTCAAAAATCTTATTCGGTGTGCGGTCAAAAACCTGTACTAATTCGATTTCAGAAGGTCCTAATAAAGGCGCAAAACCGCCCACACGTGGTTGCGTATGACGCAATAAGATGCGCGCACAAGGGTTATGACCGCCTGGAAGGGGTTTAAAATCAACAAAAGCATCGGTTTTTTCATAAACGACCTCGTCGTAACCCAATATATCGCGGAACAAAGCCGTTGTGCGCACAATATCGGTTGTACCCATCACAACGCCAAAAACACCACCTGTGAGTTTGTTGTTTTTTTGAAACCAACCCTCTTTGACTTCTATGATTTGGAAAAGGTTGTTATACGGGTCTTTTACCCAAAAATAATGCTCTGCTGCATTGGGCGTTGACTCCACTTCTGTTGACAAGACATTTGCACCACGTCTTTTGAAGGATTCAAAAGTCCTTTCGACATTGCGACATTTGATTTTAGTGGCAAAAATGCCCGTATCGCCTAAGGTAATTTCAAACTGAGGAGACAGAGGGATATGCTGTGTGTGTTGCCAAATCTCGAAACCGCCGCCGCCTTGCATATTGAGTGCCAACACCGCATGACGTTCGCGCGGCTGTCCGCCTGTGTAAGGCAGCATCAAACCTGCCGTTGCTTTTTCATCAAAAACGGGTGTATCTGCACCCAAAAATTGGCGATACCAAGCCCATGTTTCGTAAATATCTTTACAACCAACACCGACTTGTTGTATGCCACTAATGATATAATCCATGTTTGTTTTTCGTTTTATACCGTTTCCGCAACCGCATACGCCCCTGCTTTCAACTTTTCAGCTACAACACCGAAGGCATCAAGCGTCAAATCAATATCCTCTTTGGTGTGAGAAGCCGTCGGAATGAGGCGCAACAACATCATACCCTTTGGAATGACGGGATAGACGACGATGGAGCAGAAGATATCGTGGTTTTCGCGCAAGTCAACGATGAGATTCAAGGCTTCTTCGACCTCTCCTTTCATGAAAACAGGTGTCACACAAGTATTCGTACTGCCAATATCGAAGCCTTTTTCTTTCAAACCGTCTTGCAATAATTTGACATTTTCCCACAATTTTGACCGCAATTCGGGTTGTGATTTCAACAATTCCAAACGTTTCAAACCGCCAATAACGAAAGGCATCGGCAATGATTTGGCGAAAATTTGAGAGCGCAAATTGTAGCGCAAATACTTGATAATTTCTGCATCACCTGCGATAAATGCCCCAATGCTTGCCATTGATTTAGCAAAAGTAGAGAAATAGATGTCAATTTCGTCTTGAACGCCTTGCTCCTCGCCTGCGCCTGCGCCTGTTGCGCCGAGCGTACCGAAGCCGTGTGCATCGTCTAAAAGGATGCGGAAATTGTATTTTTGTTTCAACGCCACGATTTCACGCAAGCAACCTTGATCGCCACGCATTCCGAATACCCCCTCAGTAATGAGTAGAATACCGCCGCCCGAACGCTCTGCTGCAACCGCTGCTTTAGCGAGCTGACGTTCTGCACTAATGGGGTCGTTGTGTTCAAATGCAAAACGTTCACCCAAGTGCATACGGATGCCGTCCATGATGCATGCGTGGCAATCTTTGTCATATACAATGACATCGCGGCGGTCAACCATCGCATCTACGACAGATAAAATGCCTTGATAGCCAAAATTGAGCAACAAACCCGCTTCTTTTTGAACGTGTTCTGCCAATTGGCTTTCAAGTTGCTCATGATATTTAGACTCACCTGACATCATACGCGCGCCCATCGGATAGGCTAAACCCCATTCTGCGGCAGCATCGGCATCGGCTTTGCGGACTTCGGGGTGATTGCCAAGACCTAAATAGTTATTGAGTGACCAAACAATCTTTTCTTTTCCTTTGAACATCATGCGATTACCCAAATCTCCTTCTAATTTTGGAAACATAAAATAACCGTGTGCCATATCAGCATACTTGCCAAGTGGGCTGACTTTGCCCAATACTTTTTCAAATAAATCCATTTTCTTTTTTTTAAAATTCTAGTTGATATTGACGATTCTTAATTGGTTTTTAATTTGTGAAAACCCGCATGGTGATCTTATTGATACCACGCGGGTTTTAATATGGGAAGGAAACCGAGTGCAAATATCTGATTTTTTTACCAAAAATTTACCCCCCTCAGTATAATGGACAATGGGAAATGGATAGTGGATAATTTTTCCCATTTTACATAATCCACTATCAGTTATCCATTATCCACTAATTCATATTTCTCTCAAAATCGCTTTTTCTATGCGGTCTTCATCGGTTTCATCACTGATGAAACCTTTCGAGCGCATCCATTCGTCATTATAAATTTTACCGATGTAACGGCTGCCGTGGTCGTGAAAAATCACAACAACAACATCGGTTGGCTTCAATAAATGCTTTAATTGCAACAACCCAGCAATCGTAGAACCGGAGGAATGACCGACCCATAAACCTTCTTCGAGTACCAACCGACGACCCATGAGGGCAGCATCTTTGTCGGTTACTTTCTCGAAATGGTCAATCATAGTCATGTCCATCGAGTTCGGAATGAATTCACGACCTACACCTTCCATAGAGTAGTCGTACATTTCATTTTCATCAAAAATGCCCGTTTCGTGGAATTTTTTAAGGATAGAACCATAAGCGTCAATACCCCAAACCTTGATATTGGGGTTCATTTCCTTCAAAAAACGCGATGTACCACACAAAGAGCCGCCTGTTCCTGCGGGTGCGATGAGGTGCGTTACCTTGCCGTCGGTCGCTTCCCAAATTTCAGGACCT
>JAYTUR010000608.1:0-5501 GCA_043744475.1 Saprospiraceae bacterium
ACCCAATAGATTTCTTACTCGTACGCCTTTCGAGCGAAGCGAGAAACAGGGCGTGATTGTATCTTCGGACTCACGTTAAATTAATAAATTAAAGATGAAGTATGAAAACGATATCACTTCATCATTCATCATTAAAAAAATGCCTCCAGCAGCTCGATTAACAGATATGCACGTTTGCCCACTTTTGACGGGTGTTGTGCCACATGTCGGCGGACCAATAACAGGGCCGGGCATACCGACAGTGATGATTGGTGGACTACCTGCCGCCGTTCTTGGAGATTTGGTGACGTGTACCGGTCCACCTGATACCATTGTCAAAGGGTCTGCAACGGTTATGATTGGCGGAAAACCCGCCGCACGCATGGGGGATTTGACAGCGCATGGCGGTAATATAGTTCTTGGATTACCGACAGTTATGATTGGCGGTTGAACGATATTTATAAAGAGAAATATTTAGACAAACTTTCCAAGAGTTCAAAACTTTTAGCAAGTTGTAAATTATTGATAATCAATATTCTATCATTCACTATTCACCATCAAAACAAATGCTTGAACGACAAAAATTTCTCGGACGTGGTTGGGCATTTCCACCCACATTTAGCAGACGAACAGATAACAACAGCGGCGTAGAAATGGTCGAAGCCAAACAGGATATTGACCAAAGCCTCGAAATTTTGCTCGCCACATCTTTGGGTGAACGGGTGATGCAACCGACGTATGGTTGCAATCTCAAAGATTATCAATTTGAACCCATGAATGCGTCACTCATTGGGCGTTTGCGCGATTTGATTGCCAATGCCATTCTTTACTACGAGCCACGTATTTATGTTCAAAAAATTGACATTTCGGAAGCTGATAACCTGATAGGCAAATTGCTCATCGAAATCGAATACACCGTGCGGACGACCAATTCACGTTACAATTTCGTCTATGATTTTTACTTAAAAGAGTCTTCTAATTAACGGATAGTTAATAATAGATAATGTAAAACGGATAGTTGATAATGTTAAAAATTATCCATTATCAACTATCAGCTATCCATTATCAACTATCCATTATCCATTATAAAAAAATGTTTGACTTCTCTGAAAATACGCACCCTCTGACGCGCGATGGCAAAAGCCAAGCCGACCGACAAAACCTCCGGGCTTTGTCGCCCGACTTTGCACAACCTGATGCCCGCGATGAGAAGAAACTGTTGGCGTATCTCTATGAGTTTGCCAAAGCGGTGATTTTTGTAGAAGAAGACAAAACGCAGGACAATTGGCAGGAGTTCTTTCGCACTGGCTCATCGGTGCAGTTCGCTTTGATTGCACAATTTGATGCCGAAACATGGCAACGGGATTTCAAAGATGCCCAAATGCGCTTTGCAGATGGTTTGGAGGCGGGTAATTTCTATCCCTTAATTGACTTTATTTTTGAAACAGCGTTGACCATTGACAGGTGGCATCAAGCCTTGTCAAGCGATACGGAATTTATTGATGGACAATTAGTTATCAATGAAAATCCCTTGCGTTTGACTATTCAAAACCTCATTCAATCCAATTTACAAACTGCTTTAAAGCAACTTATTGGGACAGCTAACAGTGTGTCCGATTTTAATATTGCCCCCCTCAGTATAGCCTATCAAATAGCGCAAAATGAGACAGAGGAAACCAAAATTGCCCAAAAAATAACAAACACCCGATACGTTTTACCGTCCTTCAAAGAAAGCACAAAAACGCTTTGGGAGATTTCACCTGCCGATTTTTTCCTCCAAGATGCGGCTTTGCAAGAAGCAACGAATGCGCCACACACCTTTAAATCGGTGGCGATTGAGCGATTGACCGATTTGTTTTCGACTTTTTATAAAGCCGTTCGTGAAATTGTTGCGGATACAGAAAAGCACACCATTTTGGAGCCGACGCAAATGCACGAGCCACATTTGGGCTTGATTTATACTTTTTTAAAGTTGTTTAGTTTTGCTCAAACTGACCTCAATCAGATGCCGCAACGACATCTGGATTTTTATTTCCGTCAAGTATTGGGATTAAAGGAACGTCCCTTTGTGCCTGACGAAGCGCATCTTGTTTTTGAAGCCAATAAAGCCTTTTCTGCTGTCAAAATAGGAAAAAAAACGTTGATAAAGGACGGAAAAGACGCTCAAAAGGCAGAAATTCAATTTGCGACGACCGATGAATTGATTGCCACACAAGCACAAGTGGCGACCTTGCGAACCCTCCATTATGACAACACGACAACACTTTTTGCTGCCGCCATTGCCAATTCAGCGGATGGCAAAGGCGCACCTTTTTTGCCGAATACGGATACCAGTTGGGCAGCACTTGGCTCAACCGAAACGCCTAAGGCTCGGGTGGGTTTGCTGATTTCATCGCCTGTCTTGCGGTTAGAGGAAGGGACGCGGACGGCGACGTTTACTTTAACAACAAAAGAAGATTTATCCGCTATAAAAGAAATAATAGAAAACGAGTTTGAATATTTTGTTTCAAAGAAAGCATTAGAAGCACTAACGAAAAAAAATATTGTTTTCACAGTGGCAGACAAGCCTTCTTTTGTGAGTAAGGATGCAGTAAAGAACAAAGCGGCTCTTGATTATTTGGTTATAACTGATAAGACAACAAATTTAAGTTTTGTTAGTGATTTTTGGAATAACGTAGAAAGGATTCCTGCTTTTGATATTCAATTGACAGGTAAAAAGGGCTGGTTTAAACCCACTATTTTACCAACAATTACAGTTGATGCGAAGGCAATAACCATTACGATTATATTGGGGATTAAAGAGCAAGCTGTCGTTGTGGCTGACCCCTCAGTATTAAAAGCCGATTTTGGGGTAACTGAGCCGTTGATGCAATTGGTATTAAATCACAATATTGTAAATGGTAAAAAGAGCCTTTACGACACTTTTAAAAATGCAACCATTGAGAACGTCCTATTAAAAGCTGTTGTGAATGGTACCACTAACTTTATTGTCCAAAATCAAAACGGCTTGTTGGATGGGACAAAACCTTTTTTACCTTTTGGCGCACAGCCAAAAGTTAATGATGTTTTTTATGTGGGTAGTGATGAAGCTTTTAGGAAAAAACTGACGAGTTTGACGTTGAATATAACGTGGAAGGATTTGCCGACTGATTTTGAGGCTTATTATAAGCATTACTCTGAACTGCCTAAAAAGGATAGTTTTACAGTTAAGTCAGCGGTATTGAATAAACGAATATTTGAAGACTTTATACCTTCAACGACATTGACACTGTTTTCACTGTCTAAACTTGATAAAATATCAAATGAGTTGCTGACTGACCCCTCAGTATTAACGCAGTTTATCAACTGGCAAACTGGAGAGGGTTTCATTCGCTTGTCTTTAAACAAAGATTTTAAACACAGCGAATACGCAGCTGTTGCGGCTAAAAGAAGTAAAGAAATAGCTGATTTGCCAAAAGATGACCCCAAAGGCGTACCACCCGACCGCTCGATGCCGAACTTCCCATACACACCGACCATCGCAAGTATGACGATAGGCTATGAAGCAGCGGACACGACAACAAGGACTCTTCAAGCCTTCCACCTCCTACCGTTCGAGGAAACAAATAAAGTAGAGATAGGGATAGGCGATAGCGTGTTGCCGAAATTTGATTTAACAAAAGAAGTAGGAGATAAAACCCCGTTAAAGCCCATCGAAGGTGCGCTCTATATCGGTTTACAAGCTGCAAAAGCGAATGAAACATTGAGCCTTTTGTTTCAACTCAATGAGCCGTCGGCAGATTCATATTTGGCTGCGGCTAAAATAGAATGGGCGTATCTCGTTGATAATCAATGGAAAAAACTGAATGATGGCGAACAGGTTTTGTCTGACTTGACAGAAGGTTTTATTAGGTCGGGCATTGTGCAGCTTGTTTTGCCGCATGATATAAGCTCAAAAGAGACGACGATATTACCCCCTCAGTATGTGTGGCTTCGGGCGGCAACAGATGCACATTCGGCGGCAACGTGCAAAGTGTTGGGCGTTCATACGCAGGCGGTAAAGGCTGTTTTTGAAAACCATGAAAATGATTTATTGCGTTTGGACACACCGTTGGCGGCGGGTTCGCTTGCGAAAATGGTTGACCCTTTGGGCGAAATCAAATCGGTGGCGCAGCCTTACAATACATTCGGCGGTCGTGCGCCTGAAACGGCGTCGGCTTTTTATATGCGTTCGAGCGAACATTTGCGGCATAAAGGGCGTGGTATTACGCTCAATGACTACGAAAACCTCGTTTTGTCGGCTTTTCCAGATATTTATAAAGTTAAGTGTATCACGCACACCTTAGCCGAAAGGAAACAAGACGTGCCTAAAGATAAATTGATTGCACCCGGTCATGTAACGATTGTTGTCATCCCGAATTTGGCGACACAATCTTTTATTGAACGGTTTGAACCAAAAGTGTCGCGTGGGCGGTTAGACGATATCAATGATTTTTTGAAAAAAAGAATTGCACCTTTTGTTAAACTGAATGTGATGAATGCCATTTTTGAAAAAATTGATACAACGTCTAAAATCACATTTGTCAAGGGAAAAAGCCCTGCTTTTTACCAAAATCAATTGAATTTGGACTTGCAACGCTATCTCGCACCGTGGGCTTATGACCCAACTGCTAAAATTGAATTTGGAGGACAGATTTTTAAAAATGCGATTTTAGGCTTTATCGAGCAGCGTCAATATATTGATTTTGTTGAGGATTTTACAGTTAAAAAAGCGAATGATTCCAGTATCGCATCAAAGGGAAAGCCCAACGATGAAGGTGTTTTGACAACGGGAACAGCACGCGGTATTTTTGTTTCGGGCAAGCATGATATAACCTTAGCGTCAGTGTAAATCCAGGCTTACGGCGAGTCTGCGCAAGTCAACGCAGATGGAGACTGTTTAGAAAATAAAAATAGAAACAGAAGCGAAAAAGAAACGCTTTGTTTAATATTCGATATTCACTTATATAAAACCTTTGAAGATGGTTATCAAATATAGAGGAGATTTAACGACACTGTTCAAAAACAATGTTGTACCTGATGGGAAGAGCTTTGAAACGCTCATTAACTCCGTTTTGGTCAAACGCGATGACCAGTTTTATGGCAAATGGCAACCGGGCGTGGGTTATAAAAACGGCGATGTGGTGCTGCACAATCAAACGTTCTATTACTTTGACAAAAAGGAAAACGCCACTGCGGAAGACGATTGCCATTGCGACGATTGTGGTAATAAAGCCCCAACTGATAACAGTTGTTGTTGGAAACAAGTACGTTTTGATGTAGATGACCATGATTGGGCGTTTATTTATGATACATCAGTCCCAAAACAAAAAATAGGTCTGTTTGCCGCTGTAACGGGTCAAGTGGGTATAGGTACAGGTGAAGACGCAGCAGCTTTTTTCCATATCAATGACGATAAAAAAGGCGGTGGGCAACTTTTATTCAATCCTTCGGCGACCGATAGCGAACATTTTCCGATGCTGAAAATGGTCAACCTTTCGATG
>JAYTUR010000609.1:0-5499 GCA_043744475.1 Saprospiraceae bacterium
GGTGTATCCAACATCTTCTTCCATTCATACACCCGCATCATCAATTCGACGGGCGTGATGCTGTTTAAATCCATGTCGTCTAAGGCTTTTTTGATTTTGTCCAGTCGTGGGTCACCGATGTCAAAGAAATTGAGCTGCATCGGTTGCGCGACGTTTTGTAGTTTCGCTTTCATCGCGGACTTGCTCTCCACATGCTTTGGCAAAGGCGTTTCGTCTATCGCCTGTTGACTAATGACTAGTGACTGTTGACTATCGCCTGTCGCCTGAATATGTTTTTGTTCGAGTTGTGCCAATATTTCGTTGGCGCGTTCGACGATGGTGCGGGGCATACCTGCCATGCGCGCGACATGAACACCAAAAGAATGTTCAGAGCCGCCTTGGGTGAGTTTTCTTAGGAAAATGACCTTTTGTCCAATCTCTTTGGTGGCGACATGGTAGTTTTTGATGCGCGTAAAGCGTTCGCTTAATTCATTGAGTTCGTGATAATGGGTGGCAAAAAGCGTTTTGGGGCGCACTGGGTTTTCATGCAAATATTCTGCGATAGACCATGCAATCGAGATGCCGTCGTAGGTGGATGTTCCGCGCCCAATTTCATCCAGTAATATCAAACTGCGTTCAGAAATATTGTTCATGATGGACGCTGTTTCGTTCATTTCGACCATAAAGGTGGATTCGCCGCTTGAGATATTATCACTCGCACCGACACGTGTAAATACTTTGTCTAAAATACCCAAACGGACGGATGCTGCGGGGACATAACTGCCCATTTGCGCCATCAAACAAATCAAAGCCGTCTGCCGCAATAAGGCTGACTTACCCGCCATGTTGGGTCCCGTTATCATGAGAATCTGTTGGTCGTCGGGGTCAAGCCACACGTCATTTGGGACGTAGGTATCGCCAATCGGCAATTGCTGTTCGATGACGGGGTGACGACCTTGTTTGATATCAATGGAAAATGGAGAGTTATCCGAACCGACGGCGAGGTTCAAAACCTCGCCGTCGGTAGTTGTTGCGCCCGTAATACCCCCCTCAGTAAAAACAGGTTTTGAATAGTTATTTTTAACCGCAATCTCTGCAAAACTTCTCAAGCAATCGACCATGCCAATGACGCTGGCATTGTGTTGGATGGGCTGCACGGCGTCTAAAATGCTGCCCACGAGTTGTTGAAACAGCATTTCTTCAATCGCTGCCATGCGTTCTTCGGCGGTCAATATCTTTTCTTCGAGTACTTTCAGTTCGGGCGTGATGTACCGTTCCGCATTGGCGAGGGTTTGTTTGCGAATCCAATTGTCTGGCACGCCCATGTATTTGTATTTTGCCGTCACTTCGAGATAATAGCCAAAAACGGCGTTGAAACCTATCTTTAAGCTCGACATACCCGTTTTTTCTATCTCTCTTGTTTGAATATCAATCAACAATTGTTGGGCATTGCGGATGATGTTGCGCAATTCATCGAGCTCTATGTGTGCGCCATCGGCAATTGCTCCGCCTTTTTGAATGTTCACAGGTGGTTCAGCAACTAAGACCTTATCAATGTCATCTCTGACCGCTTTGCATGGATTGAGACCGTCGGCTAACTTTCGGAGATATGGATTTGCCCCCCTCAGTATCAAAGCCATCGGTTCTATTGTCGAAAGCGAACGAGCCAGTTGACGAACCTCACGTGGATTTATCTTTCCTAACGGCACTTTAGAGATTAAACGCTCTAAGTCACCTATTTGTCGAATGAGGGTTTCTAATTCTGCTTTGGTGTGTGAATTATTGATGAGAAACTGTACTGAATCCAAACGTTGTTCAATCAAAATAGGCGATTTCAAAGGCAAAACGACCCATTTCTTCATCAAACGCGCGCCCATAGGCGAAATGGTTTTGTCCAAAACATCCAAAAGGGAACGCCCGCCCTCATGCGTGGCTTGAATCAGTTCCAAATTGCGAATCGTAAGGCGGTCGAGCCACACATATTTATCAGGCAATAAACGGGCAATGTGGTTGATGTGCTTCAAATTGGTGTTTTCAGTCGCCGCTAAGTAGTGCAATGCTGCACCCGCCGCTGTTTGCGCGAGACTCATATCTTCGATGCCAAAACCCTTTAAAGTTTGCGTACCGAAGTGTTGTAAAAGCTTATCTCTGCCATAGTCTTGTTGGAATACCCATTCATCTAAAGCAAAAGTGTAGTATTTATCGTTGAAACGTTCTTGAAATTCCTTTGTCATGCCCTTCTGGAACAAAACTTCGGCAGGTTGGAAGGTTTGAAACACCTTTTCGACATACGCCCAGTCTCCCTCAGTCACCAAGAACTCGCCCGTAGAAATATCTAAGAACGCAATACCCATCTCATTTTTGGAAACTGCCAACGCTGCGAGGTAATTGTTGCGCCCTTGCTCCAAAAGTTTATCATCGGACGTGACACCAGGTGTAATGACTTCCACAACGCCGCGCCTAACGACCCGACCCGCCACGGGTTTCTCCAATTGTTCACAAATAGCGACCCTATACCCTGCCCTAACGAGCTTCGGCAAATAATTATCCACAGAATGGTACGGAAAACCCGCTAATTCGACATCCGTACCGCCATTGTTGCGCGCCGTTAAGACAATACCCAATACTCGAGAGGCGATGATCGCATCTTCTCCGAAGGTTTCATAAAAATCACCGATGCGAAACAGAAGGATAGCGTCCGCATATTTGGCTTTTGCGGCGAAGTATTGGCGCATCAAGGGCGTTACATTATCGTCTCCGTTTTTTTTATTGGGTTTGCTGCCTGGTTTTGGCGGTCTTGCCATAGTTGTCTGATATTTTCAAGAAAAAAAGAATGCGTGAGTGGGCAAAGTTAGAATTTTTGACCACTGATTGGACTGATGCGAGAGATTTTCTCTGATTTTTCTTGATTTTTGAGATTCAGATAAAGGCTCAATCGTCATCGCGAGGAACGAAGCAATCTTTTTAATTGTTCGCAGGCTTTATAAATTATGCTGTTGACCTAAAAAAGATTCTGCTGAAACTGAACAGATTGCTTCGCTCCGCTCGCAATGACGAATCCATTTTTGGTAATGACCGCTATGTGTCTATGTTCCTATGTGTTTCATTTCAAAAAGGGGTTAAAATGCTAATAGTCACACTATTTTTAACAGAAGATTAATAAAACCGTTATTTTTTTCCAAACAAATGAAGAATGATAGACGATAATTTGTTGTTTCACGTTTAAATGTTAAAATTTGCTGCATTAATTCACTAACTTCTTGACAATGAAACCATTAGAAGAAGTCCTATTTAAACAAAAACCTAACTATCGAACAACTATGAAGCCAAAACTGCTTTTGAGTCTGTTGTTTGTCGTTTTCCTAAGCACTGAATTCTTCGCGCAAGCGACAACAGTTTTTACGGAAGCCAACCTTGCATATAAGCGAGGCATGGATTTTTACGACAAAGGAATCTACAATGTGGCGATGCAAGAGTTTTACGTCGCACTCACCCAATTACGCCCCGCACCTGAGCCAGAAGCCCGATTACTGAGGGGTCAAGCGGAATTGTTTTATGCCAAAGCGGCAGTCCGTTCGGGGCAACCGAATGGCGAACAGTTGATGTTTGACTATATTCGACGCTATTCGCCCGACCCTTTAGCGGGACAGGCGGCGATTGAAATGGGTGATTATTATTTTAATCAAAACAAGCTCGACAAAGCGTTGGATTTTTACAATGCTTTGAACGCTTCTGATTTGCCCGCAAACCAACGGGACGAATTATACTTCAAACAAGGTTATGCTTATTTCGTGCAGAAAAAGTTTCCACAAGCCAAAGGCAACTTTACAAAGGTTAAGGATTTGACGACCTTCAAATACTATAACGAAGCGAATTATTACTACGGCATGTGCGCCTTTTTTGATAATAACCTCGACGATGCCGCACGCAGTTTCCAAAGAGTGGCTTCGTCTAAGCAATATGCAGCCGTTGTACCTTATAATTTGGTGCAGATTTATGCCGCACAACGCAATTGGGACAAAGTATTGCAAGCAGGTCTTTCTTCTTTGGAGGACACTAAGGTTAGAAATTTCAAGCAAATCAACCAATTGGTTGGTCAAGCCTATTTCGAGAAAAAACAATTTGAAATTGCCGAAAGATACCTTGCCGAAGGCGCAGACGGCAACGCCAATATGCGTGCAGAAGACTATTATCAATTGGGCTTCTGTCAACATCGCAATGCGCACTACGATAAAGCGGCGATTTCTCTTGAAAATTTAAGTGGTCAGAACTCGGTTATCGGGCAAAATGGTATGTATTTGTTAGGAGATTGCTATTTGCGTTTGGGCAACCGTCCACGCGCAAAAAATGCGTTCTCCATTGCATCACGTATGCAATACGACCCCTCAGTAAAAGAGGATGCCCAATGGAATTATGCCAAATTGGCGTATGAATTGAAGCAAACGCAAGAGGCTGTGGACGCTTTACAAGCGATTCAGTCCAATTCAAAAAACTATCCAGAAGCACAAGGTTTATTGTCCGATGTTTTGTTGCAAACCCGTAATTATGACGAGGCTTTGCGCATCATTTCGTTGACACCGAACAAAACGCCGAAGTTGCGCGAAGCGGCTCAAAAAGCACAAGCCTATCGGGGTATGCAGTTGTATCAAGCAGGTGACAAAGTTGGTGCGAAAACTTATTTTGAGCGCAGTCTTACCGATGCACCCGATGCCACAACAAAGGCAATGTCTAATTATTGGTTAGGTTATATCAATTATGATTTAAAAGATTATAATGCCAGCCAACGCTATATGGCAAGTTTTTTAACCATCGCTAATACAACGAGACAATTACCTGCCGAATCTTCTGTCAATATGGCTAATTACATTCAAGGCTATAATTATTTGAAAGAAAAGAACTATGCAACGGCTTTAACCTATTTCCAAAATGCCGTAACGGGCATAAAACGGGAATATGATTATATATCAAGCGATTACGTCAAAAATCAAGTTTTAGGTGATGCCGTTTTGCGTCTCGGCGATTGCTATTTTAAGAACAACCGTTACGATGATGCGATTCGTTTTTATGATGAAGCGATTTCTAAAAACTATTCTGGATTTGTTTATGCCTTGTATCAAAAAGGGGTTATACAAGGTTTGAAAGGTAGTAATGTTGAAAAACTCATTACTTTAGAAAAACTCACGAACAATTATCCTAATTCAGAGTTTGCTGCCGCTTCATTGCTTGAAATTGGCATTACGTATATGAATTTGAATCAATTGGATCAAGCACAACAGGCTTTGACACAAATCATTACGAATCATAAAGATAAAAATGAGTATGTGGTGAGTGCCTTGTTGCGTTTGGGTTTGATTGCTCAAAATAAAGGCAGTAATGAAGGCGCTATTTCATATTACAAACAGGTTTTCTACAACAATCCATCACCAACTGATGCGAAAGCGGCTTTGGAGCGTCTGCAAGACATCTATGTGAATGAATTGGGTCGTCCAGATGATTATTTTGCTTTTCTACAAACCATTC
>JAYTUR010000610.1:0-5499 GCA_043744475.1 Saprospiraceae bacterium
AAACATCAATCCAACGGTATTTTTGACATTGGTGATTTCTACTTTGGCTTTTGTCGTGTCACCTGATTTTGAAACAGTGTTTTCACCTTTAATACCCAAAAGAAGGGTATAATTTTGGTCGCCAATGCTTAAATTATAGCTGCCTTTTAACTCTATTTTGTCCAAATCGGTTATAATGTAAGGCTTGCCTTGCACCCAATTGTGTAGGATTTTAGCGTCTTTCGTAAAGACATTTTTATCAGAAATGAAAAAATTGGCGATTTTACCTTTTTCCAAACTGCCCAAATCCGATTCCACACCAAACCATTTTGCAGGCGAAGTTGTCAATGCCTTCAAAGCATCGCCTTCCGTCAATCCTACTTCAATTGCCTTTTGAAGTTGCTTCAAAAAATCGGCTTTGCTCTTCAAACCTGTGGTTGTAAAGGCAAATTCAATCCCTGCGGCAGCGACCCTCGAAGGATTTGTCGGCGCAAGTTCCCAATGTTTTAGGTCTGTCAACGACACCTGTAAGGCATCATAAGGGTCTTCCACATCAAAAGCTTCGGGAAAATTCAAGGGTAAAATCAAAGGGCTATTTGTTGCCTTGATTTCATTGATGCGTTGATAATCGTCGCCACGCCCTTTGATAATGAATTTTTTGCCAAATTCATTCCCAATTTTAACCGCCCGAAGGGCTTCTAATTTATCGCCGACATCAAAAACTTGCGGTAAATTTTGCAAATTATTCCATGCTTCGAGTGAGATATTTTTTTCTTCTTTTGACCCACCCGCAGCATACCATTGCCCGTCGAGATAGGTTTGACGAATCAATGAAATGCAACCCATAAGTGAAGTCGGGTACAATTGCGTCGAAGTACCTTTTGAGAAAGACAGCACGTTTGCCGCCCTATTTTTCAACAAAACATTATTCGCCCGTTCATTACCTAAGCTCACAACCGCTGCCGAGCCGCGACTGATGCCGTCTTGTTGGTTTGTAACCACTGAACCAAAACCTGTACCTCTTAAAATTTCTGCGTCTTTTTCGTTTGGGTTAAAAGCCTCATAAGCGTTAAATTCGGTTTTAAAGGCTTCATTCCACGAATAAGCCCCTTTTTTGTTGGAAATAAACTGCTCTGCACCGCGTCCGCCACGTCCGCCTTGTCCCGTCGCAGTCGGCATTTCGGGCATACCATAGTTGCCAAAAGCATCAATAAAGGATGGATAAATGAATTTCTTTTTGACATCAATGACCAATGCTCCTATGGGTATTGAGACATTTGTTCCGACGGCTTCTATGCGTCCATCGCGGATTAAAAGCGTCGCATTTTCGATTTTTTCGTTCCACGATTTTACAATCGTCGCATTGGTGAAGGCAAATAAGCCGTCTCGTTCATCGAAAACGCCGTTTTGTGGGAAAGTTTTTTGCGCCATACTGAGGGGAGGCAAAATAATTGCCGCCACGAATACAGCCATGAAAAATCGCATGATTGGTAACATTATGTAAATAGTTTAGATGAAAATATAAGTCGTAATTTTAGACATAAAAATCGCTTTGCCTTTAAATATCAAGTTTTTTTCGTCAAAAACGACTTTTTTATCGCTTTTAAATCACTGATTGAACTAATTGAACTGATTTTTTTTTGAAATCATAAAAAAATCAGTTCAATTAGTTCAATCAGCGATTTAAAATCCTAATATCCAATTTAAAGTCAAAACGCCAATTAAACCAACGATGCCGACAATCGTTTCCATGACCGTCCACGTTTTAAAGGTATCTTTGAGGCTCAAACCAAAATATTCTTTAAACATCCAAAAACCTGTGTCATTGACGTGACTGCACATCAAACTGCCTGCGCCGACGCTCAAAACCATCAGTTCGGGTGAAATAGTCGCTGCTACTGAGGGGTCACTCAACATCGGTTGAACGATGCCCGCAGCTGTCAATCCGGCAACGGTTGCCGAGCCAATTGTGATGCGAATAACGGTTGCAACTAGCCAACCCAAAAACAGAGGAGATAAAGGTAAATCTTTGAAAATCAAGGTGATATCACCGCCAATGCCACTGTCTTGTAACACCTGTTTGAAAGCACCACCTGCGGCAACAATCATCAAAATCATCGTTGTAGCGGTCAATGAAGATGCTGTTTTTTCTGTGATATCTGCCATTTTTTGACCGCGCAAAACGCCGAGAAAAACAACTGCTAAACCAAAAGAAATGAGCATGGAAACAGAAGCATCGCCTATGAATTTTAGAATTTGAAGGCTGAAACTACCTTCTGGCAAGACAAATTCACCTATCGTTGCCGCTGCCATAAGCAATACGGGCGACAAAGCGATACCCATACTGAGGGGGAAGGAAGGTAGCTCGTTTTCGGGCAAATTTTTGATTGCGACTAATCCTTCAGGCGGATTAGCGACGATTTTTTTGACAAATTCTGGAAAAACGACACCTGAGAGTATGATGGCAGGTATGGCAATGGTAATGCCATAAATCAACGTTTTGCCTATATCTGCCTTGAAAAGCACTGCAATAGCCGTCGGTCCGGGGTGGGGCGGTAAAAAACCATGCGTGACAGATAGACCCGACGCCATCGCTAAACCCAAATAAACGAGTGGTAAACCTGTTGCTAAAGCAACTGAAAAGGCTAAAGGAATGAGGATGACGAAACCCGCGTTGTAAAACATTGCTAAACCGACCGTAAAACTGGTGATAACCAAGGCCCATTTTGCACGCTTTGCGCCGAAAATGCGGATAAGGCTGCTTGAAATCTGTTGCGCCGCACCCGATTCAGCAAGTATGCTGCCGAGCATGACCCCAAAGCCGATGATGAGCACGAGGCTGCCCAAGGTCGAGCCTATGCCTTTTTGAACCGATTCAACAACTTTTCCCAAAGGCATTCCCTTTAAAATGCCCACTAAAAAAGCTGTAATAGTCAACGCAACAAAGGCATTTAGGCGGACAATAGCAATGAGGAAGAGTAAAAAGGCAATACTGCCGACGAGTAGAATGATTGACATGGTGTTTTCGTTTTTTTGTCTCAAAGAAAACAAAATAAAACGAAAAAGAAACATAAAAAAAAACCTTTCGTACTTGCGCACGAAAGGTTTGTGGTTATAATATGTTACTTTGTATGGATAGAAAAAAAAGTCAAAAAAATCGGGAGACTTGTGGAGCAGCTCTACCCCCCGATGAACTGCTCCGGTCTCCCTTATTAGTACCGCATTTGGCACTACATCTTTGTAATTATAAATATTTATAATTAAAATATTTATATAATAATCTTCCTAAAATCATGCCACATTAGACAATGGCGTATCTATTTTAATTTTTTTTTCACTTAGACTTTAAGCCGCCTCCCGAAATTTAAACTTTGATGAATTTGGTCGAACGCTACTTTATACAATTTATAATCGTTGTACTCACCATACAGCTCTATCCCACTTTCTGTTTGAATTAAAATTTGAAAATTAAGGTGATTCGCATTGTAAAAAAATTTTGTTAATAAACTTCTTGCTTCTTGAATTCTCATTTTCTGTTTCTTTAAATTTAGCACGATTGTATTCTATTGGCTTCTATTATGCAATAATACTGCCACTTCTCCACCCATTAAACCCAAAAATGCTTACTTTTGTGACGTGAGTTTGATGTCTCATTTTTGCCACAAAACATATATAAATCACTGATTTACAAAAAAGTAGTCATAGAATTTGGAGATAATTTTGAAAAAATGTCTGTTTTTTTTCGGAAAATGTATTCCCATAACTAAGCTACTTCCCTAGTTTTGATATTTAATTCATACATAAAAATTGCATTTTCAATGTCCTATCAGCGTAGTTTCCGAGTCGGCGGCAATTCTAACAATCCATTTGGTTCGATTATTTCGTTGCTCATACTTATTGGCGTTTTTATCTTATTATTTTTTATGGTGTCGGGCTTTATTAAGTTGCTGTACATTGTTGCGCCCGTATTGCTCATTGCAACGTTGTTAATTAACTATAATCTCGTAGCTGATTATGTTATGGGCATTTTTGAAACGTTTCGGACAAATATTCTCTTTGGTGTTGTCAAAGTTGTATTTACCGTTTTTTGCTATCCATTTGTCATTGGTTGGTTATTTGCGAAAGCGATGTTTCATCGAAAAATCACGAAGTTGCAAAAAGATTTGGAACAACAAATAGGTGGATTGAACGTAACGGCACAAAATACACAATTCACTGAATATGAAGAGATTAGCTCCGATTTGAATACAGATAAACTAACAAGTGAACCAACTGATGAAGTACCTGAAAAGCCGATTATTATTGAACTGCCAAAACCCAAAGACCCGCTTAGAGACGATTTTGACCAACTTTTTAAATAACTATTTTGAGCGTTTGAACGAAAAACGACTTAATAACAACGACCTAAAAACAACCACGCCTTTGTGTTTTATTTCCTCTACGGCACAGCCTCATTGCTTTTAATTGGCCTATATGTTGTCTTCATTTTTTTGTATATAAAATGTTGGCAAAGACTCCCTTTTTTTTATACTACTGAGGGGTATCTGCCGAAAACGATTATCTCTGTACTTATTCCTGCACGCAACGAACAGGACAATATCATACATTGTTTGAATGCCATTGTGCAGGGCAATTATCCAAAAACGCTATTTGAAATCATTGTCATTGACGACCATTCTGATGATGAGACCCCTCAGTATGTTCGAGATTTTGCAACCAATTATACTAATATTCGTCTCATAGAATTGAAAAACTATGTAAAACTATCTGATAATCAACCATTTAAAAAAAGAGCCATTGAGGCCGCCATAGGGGAAGCAAAAGGCGAACTCATCGTCACGACCGATGCCGATTGCCTCGCACAGCCCAATTGGCTCAATCTTTTAGGTGAATTTTATGAAAAAACAGGTAAGCCTTTTATCGCCGCGCCCGTCAATTTCCATGAAGAAAAAACATATTTCGAGCGTTTCCAATCCCTTGATTATATTGGTATGATGGGTGTAACAGGGGCAGGTGTGGAAGGAAAATTTACGAATATGTGCAACGGCGCAAATTTGGCGTATCAGAAAAAACTGTTTTATGAAGTGGGCGGTTTCAAAGGCATTGACCACGTAGCAAGCGGCGACGATATGCTTTTGATGCAAAAAATAGCTCGATTTCACCCCAACGCGCTTGGTTTTTTGAAAAATCCTGAAGCTACAGTTTACACAAAAGCCAAAGCCACTTTTGTCGATTTTTTGAGTCAACGCCTTCGTTGGGCATCGAAATCATCGAGTTATACCGAATTTTTTACGGTTTTTCAGTTAGCCACGGTTTTTGTCTTTTGTTGGAATATTTTGATAAGTCTGTGTTTATCAATATTTTACGATAATTCTTTCTGGCTCATTTTTCTGCTTCAATTTGTCATCAAAACGATTGCGGATTATTTTTTCCTCAATATGATGTCCCGCTTTTTCAATAGAACCGATTTGATGCGCCCTTTTTTGACCCCTCAGTATATTCACATATTATACATCATTG
>JAYTUR010000611.1:0-5497 GCA_043744475.1 Saprospiraceae bacterium
AAAAACAATGTACGAATGTCCAATGCACTGCGAACCTGCCACTGATCATGCAGGAACTTGCGGCAAATGCAAAATGGATTTAGTAGAAGTTAAGCCAAACACAAAAGCCAAAAAACAGTAAAAGTTACCCCCTCAGTATTTTTTCAAGTTTTGAGTAACGGGTTTTGAGTCTGCATTGATAATCAATGAGTCGAGCAAAAACTCAAAATTCAAAACATAAAACATACTGAGGGGTGCTTTTAAAAGTTTTAACGAAAGTGTTTTATACAGATTAATCACGTTATTAAATCTTGTAAAACAATGAAATTCAATATATTAATCGCTTTTTTATGCCTCTCTTTTTCGCTCAATGCTCAGACACTGAGGGGTGTCGTCAAGGACGACAAAGGTGAATCCGTTATTGGTGCGCACGTCTATTGGATGGACAAAAGTGCTGAAACATTAACGGATAATGATGGTCAATTTGAACTGCCGCGCCGCACAAAGGAGTCTATGGTGCACGTCGAATTTGTCGGTTATGAGATGATTATGCTGACGCTTAAGCCCGACCAAAATGACATTTCGATTCAATTAAACGTGCCAAAAACCCTTAAAATGGTTGAAATTCAAGGGAAAAGAGGCGATAATAGAGTGTCCTCACTCGACCCACGCAATGTGGAGCGCATCAATTCCAATGAACTAAAAAAAGCACCTTGCTGCAATTTGTCTGAAAGTTTTGAGACAAACGGCTCGGTTGATATTCAATATTCGGATGCCATAACAGGAGCGAAGGAAATTCAAATGCTGGGTCTCCGTGGTATTTATACACAATTGATGGTGGAAAACCGCCCTGATTTTTATGGTTTGGCACAGCCCTACGCCCTTGAATATTTGCCCGGCACTTGGATAAAAAGTATTGACATCAACAAAGGGGTCGGTTCAGTTCGCAATGGTTTTCAAAGCATTGCAGGTCAAATCAACGTCGGTTTGGTTCAGCCCGGCGAGGACAAAGCCGTTTTTGTCAACCTTTTTACAGAAAGTACAGGACGTGTTGAAGCCAATGTGCATTTGAATAAAGTTAATTCTGAAAAATTTGCTCAAAGTCTTTTGTTGCATGGGAGTATGTTGCAAAACAAACTCGACCACGACTACAACAATTTTGTGGATATGCCCTTGAAAAAACAACTCAACGGCATGTATCGCGCTTTTTATCGTGATGATAAAATTGAAAGTCAACTCTTTGTTCATGCCATAACAGAAGAAATAAAAAGCGGACAATTAATTGAAAATAAAGCGATTACAAATCCATTTTCTATCAATGTTCAAAATCAACGCATTTCTGTTCTGGGCAAATTAGGGTATTTGGGTTTCAAAAAGCCTTATAATGCGTTGGGGTCTCAATGGTCGGCAACTTACCACGATTTGAATGCCAATTATGGTAAAAATCGCTACTATGGCACGCAGCGCAGTTTCTACGGCAATGTCCTCTACGCGACGATTATCGGCACAACTGACCATAAATTGCAGTTTGGCGGCAGTGGTCAATTAGACGATTATCGAGAATTTTTGAACGATAAAAATATTTCAAGGACAGAGAAAACGACGGGTGCATTTGGCGAATATGTCTATAATCGTCCCAGTTTGAAAGGTTATAACGACATTACGATTGTGGCAGGACTGCGAGCAGATTATCACAATATTGCGGGCTTTTTCGTTACGCCGCGCTTGAATGTGAAGTATAATTTCAACGAAGGTGATGTCATTCGTTTTGTGGCGGGGCGGGGCGTGCGTATGGCAAGTCCGATTGCGGAAAACGTATCTTATTTGGCAACGAATAGAGAAATCGTCGTTTCGCCAAATTTAAAACCAGAAGATGCTTGGAATTTTGGTTTAAATTTTGTCAAAACGGTTAACATTACAGACAGCCGAGAAGCCCGTTTGAGTATAGATGTGTATCGTACAGAGTTTGTTAATCAAATTATTGTTGATGCCGAAACGGATTTTCAGAAAGTTCAATTTTATAATCTGAATGGAAAATCCTACTCTAATACGTTTTTAACGATGTTGACAGCAGAGGTTTTGAAGGGTTTTGATGTCAAATTCGTTTATAAATTCAATGATGTTCGAGCGACTTACAACGGCAAATTGGAAGAAACCCCGCTTGTTGCCAAACATCGTGGTTTAGTCGCATTGGACTATAAAACGCCGAATAAAAAATGGCTTTTCAACTACACCGTTTCTTTGATTGGACAACAACGACTCGCTGACCGCAGCTATACCCCCCCTCAGTATTTGCACCATTTTGAGCCGTATTCGCCGAGTTATCGCTTGATGAATGCCTCAATTAATCGTTTTTTCAAGACCTTTGAAGTCTATGGCGGTGTTGAAAACATAACTAATTATACGCAACACAATCCCATCATTGCTTACGATAATCCGACAAGTATTTACTTTGACGCGACACAAGTCTATGCACCGATGATGGGTCGTAGGGTATATTTGGGACTGCGTTGGTGGTTGGATAGGAAAAAATAATGGTTAAGAGGCTGTCTCAAAACTATCTCCGCCTTTCGAGAGAGCCTCTTATCTATTTGCTTATCATAGCTTTATATAAAAACACTAAATTATTTCCGTCATTGATATCGTAAGACCGCGACAAAAAGTCATGTATTTACAACAAAGCAGCTCCGAAGACACCCGCCGAATCGCCCAATTTGGGTTTCAAAAACACTGTATCCAATCGTGTATTAAAGACGTATTTTGCCGCTTCAGCGACCCCCTCAGTATAAAGCTCTGAAATATTACCTACGCCACCGCCGAGCACAATCGCATCGGGGTCGAGCGTATTGACAATGGTTGCCATAGCTCTGCCAAAGAAATAAATGAGTCTTTCCTTAGTTTCCTTAGCTGCAGCATCGGTTTCAATGCTGTCCATAATATTGCGCAGCTTCTTTTTGACACCCGTTTTAGAGAAATAATAACGTTCCAATGCAGGACCAGAAATCACCGTTTCGATGCAGCCGATTTGACCACAATAACATTTGCCGCCCGATGCGTCCAGAAAATTGTGTCCCCACTCGCCAGCAATCCCTTGACGACCGTTCCAAACCTGCCGGTTGAAAACGACACCGCCACCAACGCCTGTGCCCATGATAACGCCAAAAACGACTTCTGCATGGGGCAAAACATCGGGTACTGCGCCCAAAATGGCTTCTGCGATGGCAAAACAATTCGCATCATTTGCCATATTGACCTCGATGCCGAGTCGAGCCGCCAAGTCTTTCTTGAAAGGTTGTCCATTGAGACACGTTGTATTGGCATTTTTATGCACGTCTTGAACGGGGTCATTTGTGCCTGGCACGCCGATACCGATTTTTGTGGCTTTGATATTTGCCGTTTCTTCAAGCATCGAAACGACTTTTGCAATCTGTTCGATGATGTGTTGATAGCCTTTTTCAGACTCGGTCGGTAGCCGCAAACGCGCGATTACTGAGGGGTCTGTTTTTGAAGCGATGACGACACCTTCGATTTTAGTGCCGCCGAGGTCAATGCCAAATAGTGGTTGATTCATCTTGTTGTTATTTTTTAGTCCCAAAAATAAGAAGTCATTTTACTTATTTTCAAAAAAAAATTGCTTTCTTACAAAATAACTTATTTGTCATTTTTTTGATAAAAAAACTTAATTTTGTCAAGTACTTAAAATACTTAGTGAAAAAATTGCACATCTACATATTTTAAAATAAAGCAAAATGACCAAAGCTGAATTTATTCTAACCATTCGCCAACTCATCGCTGACGGTAAAACGGACGACGCACTGACTATTATGCGTGCAAATATCGTCCTTTTCGACCCTTCTTTGGTAACTGATGTGACGCTGTTAGAAAGCCGACATACAAATATCTCTAACGATTTTACGATAAAAGGGATACTGCCGCGCGAGGATTATGACCGCACAGTGGCTCAAATCAACTACGCTTTGCTTGAAATTGTTGAGAAATTAGAAAAATCAGTCCCCCCGCCTACAACTGCTGCAAAAAATAAAAACAGTGGACGCATTTTGCACAATATCCCCGGCACAATGCCTGTCGGTAAGGAACGCCGTTGCATCGTTCGCATCGCTTATGACGACGAAACCCTATTGCGCGATTTAAAAGCTGATGAAAATACAACGATTCAAGATGTCCGAATTGCCGAAGTTATGAACGTTGAATTGGTTGACTTCAACGAAACACCCGCCTTTAATATTAGAACATTGAACGATGAAGAGCAATTTGTCGCTGACGACGATTATACACAGTGGCTTTTTATGGTCAAAGCCTTGCGCGAAGGGAAATATCCATTGACTTTGAAGGTATCCGTCATCGAACAAGTGAACGGCAAAGAGCGCAAACGTGATATTGTTTTGGAAAAAGAAGTGTTCATCATTAGCCAACTCGAGCAACCTGCCGCCGCCGCCGCCAGCGAAGTCGTGACACAATCTGAACCGACTCGTTTTGAAGATTCATCCATTCACCTTAATTATGTAACCACTGAGACGAAACGGGCAGTCGCAGCGACATCACCCGCAACGAAACGATTCACTATTTCTGGCATTACCTCAACGGTTGGGCTTATTGTTTTGGCATTGACGGGTTGGGTCACTTTTCAAACGTTTAATAAAAGCCCAAATATTCCAGTGATTGTAGTAGATAATGGTGAAAAAAACAATCAAAACAATACATCTTCACACGTGAGTGATAGTCTTAAAGCAGGCGTATTAGCTGAAAGTGAGAACAAAAACAACCCAAATACGCAATCAAAAACGAGTGAACCGACTTCTCATATTAATAAATCACAATCCAAAGATAGTACATCAACACAAGCCTCTAAACCCGATAACAATAATGTAGCAAATCAAAATAAAACAGGTAATAAAACGAATAAGAGTGGAACAGCTTCTGGCAACGCAGGGCAGCTTCTTGCCAAGAAACCCAAAGTGACCAAACCACCGACAAAACCTAAAATTGAAATCAAAATTGATAATACGGCAATATCACCTACAACAGGTGGCGATACGCCAACGACGGCACAACCCAAAATTAAAATTGGTGAAATAAAAATAACGCCCGCAACAGAGCCAGAAGTGAAAACTTTTAAAGTACGCTTGATTCTAAAAGGTCAGATGAAGAAAGCTGAAATTTTTGTAGATGGGCAATCGGTTGATCGTTTCTTAAAAAAAGATATTTGGGGTACCCCTCAGTATATTGAGTTCAAATCGAGCAAAGAACACCATACCATTACCTTTAAACGAGGTAATGTCAGTTGTAGCGTCGAAGACGTTTTGGTTGAAAATGGCAATATGACGGTTGAGCCTTGTAGCTTTTAATTAGGAATTAGGGTTTTTCCTAATTCCTAATTAAAGCGATTTCACATAAAAATAGCTGAATAGTTACTCACTGTTTTTGCTTCGCAAAAAAACGTGCGTCAGAAAAATCTATCAGAGCGAAGTTCATTTTCAAGGAAAAATCAGAGATTTTT
>JAYTUR010000612.1:0-1432 GCA_043744475.1 Saprospiraceae bacterium
CTCAACGCACGTCTTTTTTGCGAAGCAAAAAACAGTGAGTAGCTATATTCTATTTTTATAGGAAAGCCCTTTATCGTTTTAGTACATTGAATTTTGAAGCCGTGCAATCATCAATTAGAAGGGTGGATTAGACCCAAAATACTGAGGGGGTAGATTTTTTCATTTTTTACTCCACCAACCCGCCAACACTGAACCGGTGATGTTCATAATAGGTCCAAATAAGGCGGGTGCAATGCCCACAGTCGCCATTTTGCCCATAGAGACAGCTAAACCCGATGCCAAACCAGCATTTTGTAAACCGACTTCAATGGAGATCGTTCGGCAGTCTTGCTCACTCAAACCGAATAGTCTTGAAGCCAAGTAACCTAATGTAAAACCACCCAAATTATGCAATAATACAGCAATTATCAAAGAAAATCCAACCGTTTGAAGTGATTTTTGCCCTACTGCCGTAATGATGACGATGATGATTGTTATGCCTGCCATAGATAGTAACGGCAATACTTTTTGCAGCCATGCACCACGTTCTCCCAAAATTTGATTCAAAAAAACGCCTGCAACGATGGGAATGATGATCATTTTGAAAATATCCAACGCCATGCCCCAAAACTCGATTTCGATGTACTGACCACCCAACGCTTTCATCAAAAAAGGGGTCAATAACGGCGCTAAAATGGTGGCAAATGAAGTGATTGTGATGGATAAAGCGACATTGGCTTTGGCAATATAAGACATGACATTCGATGCCAAACCGCTTGGTGAACAGCCGACTAAAAGCACACCAGCTGCTATTTCAGGCGGAAAATTGAAGGCAGCGGCTATCGAAAAACCTAAAAACGGCATTATCGTAAATTGGCATAACAAACCAATAAATACGGATTTGGGCATACGGACAACGCCCAAAAAGTCTTGTTTCGACATAGTTGTACCCATACCAAACATGATGACTTGAAGCAATGGAATTATGAGCTTTTTAAGTGGAAAGCCGTTGATTTCGATGAAATATTGCGGAAAAGTGTAGGCAATACAAGCCGCTAAGACAATAGAAATGGTAAAAAAGTAGGTTTTCATGCCGTTTTGTTAATTAGAAATTCCTAAATAATGACTGCTTTTTGACTTTTTAAGGTATAAATACTGAGGGGTATAATTTTGAAACCCAATGTAAATTTTAAAAGAGCAATCATTCACTGTTTTTTGTTTCGTAAAAAAGACGAGCATTGAGAAAAATGGACTGCTCTCTAAAAAAAACTTTGTACGCTTTTCAAGCGCAGCAAGAAACAGTGAGTGACTGATATTTAAGGATTTTTGTTTTACAGGAAAACCCTTATTGATTGATGGGTATATAACAAGTTTTCAACAAGAGCGATTACTCACTGTTTTTCGCTACGCTCAAAAAGCGTACAAGAATAAATCTATCGGAGTGCGTGTGTTT
>JAYTUR010000613.1:0-5490 GCA_043744475.1 Saprospiraceae bacterium
TTTTTTTAGACCGAAGTTAATTTTGAATCGTTTTACGATTCAAAATTAACTTCGGTCTGATAGGTTCTTTTTCTTGTACGCTTTTTTGCGAAGCAAAAACAGTGCGAAATATGTTTAGTGCGTAACATCAGTCAATAATTAGCGGAATAAATTCCGCTTTACGAAACCAAAATAGGCTGACTGTCAAATGCATACGCAATCAAATCATAGGTCGTCAAAATACCCACAAGTTTCCCCCCTTTAACAACAGGCAAAGCATGAAACTCGTCGCGATGAAACAAGGCAGCCGCATGACTGACCGTATCTTCGGGCGAAACTACAACTGTATGAGGTGACATTACTTCTTCGACAAGTAGCGATTGAAACAGTCTGTTATTTAGCTCCGTGTTACTTTTTGAATGAAAAAGGTCAACACAATGCGATACACGAAACAAATCAATCCTGCTGATAATGCCTTTTAAAACCTCATTTTCAACAACTGGTATATGATGAAACGTGTGGGCATCAAAAAGTTCTTTGACTTTATCAAGCGTCGTATTCGGCGTAGTGACAACGAGATTTTTGGTCATTATTAAAAAAACCGGCGTGGTAATATTCATAATCAATGGTTTATACCGTTTAAAAAGATTTTATTTAACTAATCATTACAAATCTAAACCTAACTAAATTCACAAAAAATGATACCCCTCAGTATCCGAAATGACCCACATCAGTTGTGCTCGAAAAGCCATCCAAAAGGCTTAAAGGCTTGCTCTGGTTTTAGGCTAAACTGGTCAATACCAAATTGTCGAATATAATCAACCGCTTCTTCAATGCTATCCGTTACAAGAAAAAGAGACGTATCGGCTGCAGATATTGTTCCCGCAACGACCATACGATTGATATGGGTAATGAGGTCTTGATAAAAATCTTTATCAAAAATGACGATGGGAAAGCCACTTAACTTCTTCGTTTGAATGAGTGTAATGGCTTCAAAAAACTCATCGAGCGTACCGAAACCACCGGGCATGACCACGAAAGCGTAGGAGTATTTGATTAACAAGGTTTTACGCACAAAAAAATAGCGTATATTAACCCATTTATCGAGGTAAGGATTGGGTTTTTGCTCGTTTGGCAAAATGATATTACAACCCACTGAACGCCCACCGACATCTTTCGCTCCGCGATTGGCAGCTTCCATTATGCCCGGTCCACCACCTGTCATAATGGTAAAACCGAGTTTTGCAATCTCACCCGCTAATACTTGTGTTTGCTTGTAAAATGGATGGTTTTCATCGAACCGAGCCGAGCCAAAAATGGTGACGCAGGGGCCCAAAAAATGCAAGGCGCGAAACCCACGAATGAAATCAATTAATACCAAAATAGTCATTTTCAATTCTGCCCACCGCGATTGCGGTCCTTTGAGAAAGCGTATTTCTTCTTTTGACATGCCTAAAGTTTTTGATAAATGATAAAAGTCGTCGAAGTGTTAAACTTCGACGACTTTTAGTCAAAGATACTGAGGGGGTCAAATTTAGATAATTATTCGCATTTTTTTTGCAAATTACCGCACCGCATCGTCATTCGTTCGTTCATTATAAATCATTTCAACGGCTGTATTAGCCGACTCTTTGCCTTTACTTTCTTGTTCACCCAACGTCCATTTATCCGTCCGTGTTGTTTCAAGCCACGTGCCCATAGATTTCCTAAAAACCTGAACAAATAAGCCGTAGCGAACGCTTAAAAATTGCTCAAATTCGCCCGTTATCGTTTCATTTGACAACGTAATAATCCCTTCTTTGAGCAAGCCGATTTCTTGAAGCGTTTTATCCCGTTCAAAAATCATATATTTTGACCATGAAGCGGCTTTATCCTCGTGTGGGCGGGTGAAAAATTCGATTTTCAGATGCGGAAAAAAGACTGAAAAAGCCTCTTGTGCATCGGCTATTGTTTTTGAATTTGTGAGTAGGAATTTCATGATAATAGGTGTTTATTAATCGAAAATGAATAGTGGATAACGGATAACGAATAGGGAAAAATGGATAATTGGGTTTTATTTTAGTTAAAAATTCATCATTTCAAATCCTATAAATAATTGATTTACAAATACTTATTGTTTTATATTATCAACTATCCGTTATCAACTATCCATTATCCATTAAATCAGTCATCAAAATGCAAAACCAACATCGGTTTATCCGTCGAAATAGCGATATTTTGCGTTACGCTGTAGTGCATCAGATTTTGCCAAAAATTGCGTTTTTTGTTCACAAACGCGATGAGGTCAATATGATGTTCTGTGGCATATCTTTGTAATTGATTGACGACATCGTCGTTGTAAATGGTGTGCATTTCAAAGGCAACACGCGGGTCGGCGGCTTCAAACAACTCGTCCCAAATGGTTTCCATGAGCTTTTCATTCTCAACCTTATTTTCGTTTATATGCACAAAATGGATGTTGGCATTCAATAATTCAGCAAAATCCGTGATTTCATTGACCGTTTTAGGCATCGTGGACACATAATTCGCCGTAAACATAATTCGGTTGATGGGTTGCCAAGTCGCATCGCGCGGCACAAGCAACACAGGACAATGCGCTTTGTTTGCCACATCAAGGGAAACAGTCCCGATGATTTTTGAAACAAAATCCTGCAAACCCGTTGTACCCATGACGATTAAATCCACATCGTCACGCTTCGAGTAGTGGACGATTTCATCAATCGCAGTACCCGTTACAATTTTGGATTTCACTTTGGTTTTCACCATTACAGGCATGTCGCTGTCTTGATTTTCAACAAATTCATTCATAGTCTCATTCAATGGCGCTTCATCGTAAAAAGAAATGGATGGAATGGAAATTTCTGATGCCGGCAGATAGTTTTCTTTGATGTGTAACACTGTAATCTCAGCATTAAAGGCTTCTGCCAACACTTGAGCATAAGCATAAGCGTTGCGTGATGTAGCAGAAAAGTCGGTTGGAACGACGATATTTCTTATGTTTTTCATGATTTTGTTTTTTAAATACTGATTGGAAGATGAAAACAATGGTTTCATTTAGGTACAAAAAATCTGTGCCAGCCAAATTATTACTCAATTTGGGGATTAAAAATTAAAAAAGTAAGAGGTCAAGGATGACCGCTCACCCCACCCAAATAACATTTAAAACACTCCTTTTACGAGATAGCGATTACTTTATTCGCTTTTTTCTTTTCGGTTTTAGTTAGCAATAACTTTACAATATACAATTGATTATCAACTGATTATGTTACAAATTTATACTGAGGGGGTGCTTTTTTCAATGATAAAACTCATAAAGGAGGTTGATGTTTCTCATCGCTGTACAAATACAATATCGGCAGTTGGGTATGAAGCGACAGATCTTTTGAAACGCTGTGGTGGTTAAACCTATCCCAAAAATCGCGGTGATGCGACACGACGACAACCAAATCTATCTCTTTCTTAGAACTATATGTCCAAAGCCCTTTCATAACCGATTCTGCTTCAACAGAGTTAATCGAATACGGGATGTTGGGTGCATATTGCTGAATATAATGGTTGAAAAAATAGCGTATCGGCTCTTTCATCTCGTCATTTGATTCCGTATTAACGTGAACAAAATGAAGGCTTGACATAAAATATTTTGCCCAATCCACAGCAATTCTCAACGTTTTTGGTTTTGCAGAATCGTCTGACGCACCGTATAAAATATTTCTAAATCCTTGAAAATCAGCTTTTTGTGGTACCAATAAAACAGGGCAATGCGCCCCTTGCGACACCTCAACGGAAACGCTGCCGAGTAACCTATCGAACCAATTTTTTTCGCCTGAAGTGCCTAAAACAAGCAAATCTACTGAGGGGTCTTTCGATATTTCGATAAGCATTCCTGCTGCAAAACCCAATTTTACTTCCGTATCTACTTTCACCCGACTGGCAACAAGTGTATCGCTGTCAGTTATGTCATTTGTTTCTTGAATAAAATTGGACATGCGCTCTTCATTCAGCATTTGCAACTCCCCTATTGTAGGCGAAAATTCTACTAAATCAGGGCGCGCTGCATTCACAAAAATTTGAAAAGCATGGACAACTTTTATGGATGCTTGAAAACGGCTCGCCAAACGATGTGCATAATGATAGGCAACAAGTGAAGCATCGGAAAAGTCTGTCGCAACGACAATATTTTTAAACGTTTTCATAGTTATTGAGTTTTAAAATTATTTGTAAATAGTTGCTTTATAATTTATTATGCAGATTTATGAAATTTTTAAAACCTCGTAAATCGTCTTTTTTGTCAAAAAATATTAACTCGCTTGGTAGTCCGTATCGTGCAAAACTTCATTTGATAACGCTTTAATAATGTCATAAGTAGTAACAATGCCCACCAATTCACCATCTTGAACGACAGGCAAAGCATGAAAACGATTGACTTTAAATACTTCCAATGCGACGTTGATGCGGTCGGTTGGCTCCAATTTTGCGAGTTTTTCAGTCATAATTTCTTTAGCCCGATGCACATGCAAAAGCGTTTCGTTGACAAAACGGTCTTCAAAATGGCGGCTCAATGCTCTGTAATAAACATCAAAATCGGTTTTACTGATGATGCCGACAAGTGTATCATGTCGTACAACGGGTAGGTGGTGGATATTGTTTTTTGCAAAAATATCACGAACCATACTCAATTCGTCTTCTGGCCCAATAGCTATGACTTTCTTCGTCATAATCGTAGAAACGGGTGCTAAAATGTTCATAATCAGTGGTTTTAAATGTGAAAAAGGATACTTATTTGAGTGCTAATAATGCAAGTATTTAAAGGGTTAGGGAAATTTTTAAAATTTCCCTATTCTCCTGAAATCTTACAAACTAATGCGCTTTTGTATCTGCATGATTGATACCCAATATCGCATAAATCGGACACCAACCGAGTATGGCAGTGATGAACAAAACTGGTGCAACAGGCACGAGTACATAGAAAATAGGCGCAACATAGAAGCCTAAAAAGCCTCCGACAATAGCAATAAGCATTCCCGCAAAAAAGCGATAAATGTTTTCCATCATGCTGAGATTGTTCTCGAAATTCATTTTTATTGTATTTTAAACTGTTGAATAATTCTTTTTTGATGCTACAAAGTTAAGCGCATACTGAGGGGGGGCTGATGAGGAGGGTCACTCGATAAGATGATTATGGTCAATGATTGGTCATTGGTCATTATGTCATTCGATACTACTAATGACAAGATGAATGTAAGTTTTGTATAAAAATCTCAGAAGGGGATAGATATGAATAGCCTCGAATGAAATTCGGGTTATCGTATTCAGTTCGTTTTTATAACCCTGAAAGAGTTAAATGTCATAAAAGTGACTATTTTGTTCAACCTTTTCCCGATTTTAGGCATGATTTTACCTCTTTACACCGATAATACATTCGAGCGTTGATTAGTTATAGAATCCCAGATCTGGGTGTTTAAAAAAATTCATTATCACTTGTTTGTCATTTTTAATGTCATTTAATTTTCC